>CADBQP010000020.1 GCA_902796835.1 uncultured Bacteroidales bacterium | reverse complement strand
CGTTCAAATCTACAAGAAGATTTCCGATGTTTCTGTAACCGTTTCTTCGGTGGGCTATGCTACGCTCCACTATGGCGACCGCGCTCTGACGGTGCCCGCTGGCATGGAGGCATACACCTATTTGGTGAATGCCCAAAACAAGCTGGAAGAAAGCTACCTCTACGGAGAGGGCGATGTGATTCCTGCCGGCCAGGCCGTAGTGCTGAAAGCTGATGCCGGAACCTATATCTTCGAGCTGGCCAACACAGACGGCTATGCCGACGCTGAGTCGCAGCTCAAGGGCCTCGACGAAGATGGCACCACCAAGGGCACAGGCAAGTTCTACCACCTCACGCTCGTCGATAAAGACGACGTCTCGAAGGGCGCAGGCTTCTTCTGGGGCGAAGAAGGCGGCGCCGCCTTCCCCATTGCTGCCCACAAGGCCTACCTCGTAGTGCCCACGGCCGGTGTGCGTGGCTACATGTTCAACGGCGAAGTGGACGACGACCTCACGGCCATCGAAAGCGCTGTGGTCAAGTCGGCCCAAGGTCCCATCTACGACCTGCAGGGACGCCGCGTAGAAAAAATGACCCGCGGCATCTACTTCGTAGACGGCAAGAAAGTGATGAAATAATCAAGAATCGTATAATCTTAAACAAACAGACATTAAAAAACAATGAAAGCATACATTCAACCAAGCATTAGAGTAATCACGCTCGAAACCGAGCAAATGTTGGCCCTCTCGGCCCAAGACCAGGTGCACAAGACCAGCGAGGGCTATACCTCGCTCACACGCCGTCGCCTGTGGATGGAAGAAGAGGAGCAGTAAGAAAGCAAACTTTGCATACAACATATCATCCTTTTTCAGCCTTTGCGTCGTTGCGAAATGGCACACTGGCATATTCATAAAAATAAGTTTAACAATCGGAGTGGCTTCGCCGTGACGGCGGGGCCACTTTTTTCTTTGAGTCTCCATCTATACTGGCAGCCCCAGTTGCCGGACTCGGCCCTCGACGATGCCACAAGAAACCCCTCTTCCTGCAAAAAAACCTGAACGGAGCGCCACTCTCAAAAAATATGTTTATTTTTGCCGTGAAGAAACTGAAAATAAAAATCAAAACCCTGTTCATATCATGAAAAAAACAACCTTGCATCTTTGCGCCCTCATCTTTGCCATGCTGGCAGCATTGAGCACGAGCGCCTATGCTGCCGACACGAAGCTGTCGGTAGTGGCAGCCAATGCCACGAGCGCGCAGTCGGGCGAGCCCATTACGAATGCCTACGACGGCAATGCGTCCACCATTTGGCATAGTGCCTATTCGGGCACCACGTTTCCCGTCAACGTCACGTTCACACTTTCGCAGACCACGCACGTTGACTATGTGAAGTATACACCGCGCTCCGGCGGGACGAACGGCAACTTCCAGGAAGTGACGGTCTATGTATCGTCCATGTCGACCACCACCTATTCGAGCGTGACCACCGAGGTTACTACGGTGAACCTCCAGGGCAGCAGTGGCGAGTCGTACATCTATCTCGGCGACGCCGGTGTGGACAATGTACGCAGCATCCGCCTTTGCATCAAGAGCGGTCAGGGCGGTTGGGCGAGCGCAGCCGAAATAGGTTTCTATCAGGCCGACCGCTCCATGCAGAACGAACTGTCGGCCTATTTCGACGATGCGCTCTGCACACAGCTCAAGAACACGGTAACCAGCGCCGACGGCATTGAGAACGCCACGGTGAAGGCCCTTGTCAGCGCCATGCTCTCCGACGCCGAAGGCTATAAAAAATATCGTGTGGGAGAATATGAGCCCTACGAAACGCTTTCCACCCTGCGCAGCCGTCTGAAAATATCGAGCGAGTATTGCGCCTACGAAAATCCCACTGGCATCTATTTCAAACCCGGCGAAACCATCTACATTCTGGCCGAGGGCATACCCTCTTCGGCTTCTCCCTCGCTCATCATCAAGAACTGGGGCAAAGCCACCGACAGCGAGGCCCAGTCGCAATCGAACTTCGCCCTGCGCAATGGTCTCAATGTGATTACGCCCAGTCATCGTGGCAATGGCTACGTGTCATACTATAGTAACAACTATGCGAGCCTGCCCAATGTGAAGCTCCATTTCATCAACGCCACCGTGACGGGATATTTCGACCTGGAGCGCGGCGACACCAATGCCGACTGGAAGAAGCTGCTGAGTAGCGCCACGAGCGACATTCTCGACGTGCGTACCAAGCGCCTTCAGGTGGCTTTCCCGCTCGAAACCTTCAAGGCCAACTGCCCCAACAATGGTGTGGAGCTGGCCAAGGCCTACGACGAAATTGTGCGGCTTGAGCGCGAGGTGATGGGTTTGCTCTACTATGACATAGAACCCAAAAACCGTCAGTTCTTCCGCGTGGTACATAGCGGCTTTATGTTTGCCGACAACACGGGCGCTGCCGTTGTGAAGAGCAGTGTGGGCGCCTGCATTTCGGGCAATCCGTCGAGTCTCGATTTTTGGGGCATGGCCCACGAGCTTGGCCACAACAACCAGCTCAACCGCAGTTTCAAGTGGGTGGGCTGTGGCGAAACCACCAACAACATCTATTCGGCCTGGGTGCAATATAATCTGGGCAACAAGAACAGCCTGCGCCTTGAAGACGAAAATTCGGGCATCGACGACTATGCCCGAATGCGTGGCGGCCGCTTCCAGGCTTATCTGGAGGAGGGTGTGCGCAAGGGCATTAGCTGGCAGCTTCAGGATGGCCCCGACTATCACGGCACCACGCCGACTACCAAAACCGTGCAAAACGAAGACTATAGCGGCAACAGACTCTCGTCGTATAGCGATGTGAAGACGCGCAACTACGACCACTTTCTGAAATGCGTGCCCTTGTGGCAACTGCAGCTCTACACTCATCTTGCCGGCCGTTCGCCCAACATGTATGGCAAGGTGATGCAGGCCATGCGCCGCCTCTCGGACGGTAGCATGAGCAACGGACAGTTGCAGGTGCAGTTCATGAAGCTCGTTTGCGACAGCACACAGCTAAACCTGCTGCCCTTCTTCGAAAAGGCAGGAATGCTCAGACCCATCAATGCCTATATTGAAGACTACAGCCCGGGCTGGCTCAAGATTAATGTGTCGATGATCAACAGCCTGCGCCGCCACGTGAGCAACAAGGGATATGCCGAGGTAACCGACGAGGTGAACTACATCACGGCCCACAACTGGGAGACCTATGCCAAGCGCTTGCCCCTGACGGGCTCCACCCTGGGTGCGGGCTGTACTGCCAGCGGAGGTTTCGTGCAGGTAGACCACAATGTTTGGAAGAATGCCGTGGCCTTTGAAACCTACAACAGCAAAGATTCGCTCATTCGCATCACCATGTATGGACTTGGCAGCAACGACAGCCACAGCTTCACCAAGGTGCTCTATCCCCAGGGCGAAGCAGCCTACATCATGGCCGTGGGATACGACGGCACCCGCATTCGCTGCTACGAAGCCATAGCTAAGAGCTTTGAGCCCGGAAACAAAATATATCGCCTCGTGAGCACCGTTCGCAACAAGCCCATTACTTCGGTGGCCGTTACGGCTGGTACCGACGGCAAATATACCGAAAGCCTGCTCAGCAAGGTGGCCACAGCCACCACCTCCTTGAGCGTGGTCGATGCCCATCAGCTCTGGCGTTTCGAGCCTGTGGGCGACGGTTCATTCTATCTTGTCAACCTCAATACGGGCCTTTCCATTGGCGGCAATGCCTCGGGCAGCGCCAAGCTTATGACTCCGTCGGCCGCCGGCGCCTATACCGTGGTGAACCAGAGCGGCAATATTTGGGCGCTCTGCAACAAGTCCAACGGCCAATACATTAACAGCAACGGCGGCGCAAACAGCACCGAACTGGGCTTCTGGAGCGGAGGCACCAACGACGACAATAACCTTTGGAAAATCGAAGAAGTGACCGAGATGCGCATGTCGGTATCGGCTACTCAGCTCACATCGGCCTTTTTCCCCTTTGCCGTTCGCATGCCCGAAGGCCTCACGGCCTATATTGCCACCGAAATCACCGTGAAAGAAGGCACTGACGTGCTCGTGCTCGAACCCGTGAAGGGCGGGCTGCTGCCTGCCAATACGCCGGCCGTGCTCATTGGCGAGCGCAAGGCACACGTGTTGGAAATCGTGCCCGACGACAATACGGCACCCCTTGCGGGCAACCTGCTGCGCGGCACCCTGCTCAAGCGAACAGGTTTCACGGCCGGCGACGTGGCCAGCATCTTGAACGATGACACCACGGGGCAAGGCGTCTATGTGGGCACAGCCACCACAGTGGCAGCCAACAGAGCCTTTATGCTTGCTGCCGACTTGCCCACGCTCACTTCGCCGGGCAACGGCCTCGTGTTCTCCATCAATGCTACGGGCATTAACGATGCCATTCTTTTGGATGCCGAAGCCGACAACACACTCTACGACCTGAATGGCCGCCGTGTGGTGCGTCCCACCAAGGGCATCTATGTCACTGGCAGTGGCAAGAAGGTATATATCAAATAATATTATCAAGAGGCGCGCGGCGCTCAGAGTGAATCGCCAAGTGCAGAAATCCCGAGACTATGAGCTATAGCAAACTATTTCTGCCCAAAAATCTGGGCGCCGCGCCCGAATATATTTTTGGCGGCATACGCCCCGACAGCGGCCTCACCCTTGTGCCCGACTTCACGCGGCAGCCTCGCTCGTGGCTCCGTCGGGTGTTGAAGTTTTTGCTGGTGGGGCGTCTGCGTCTCTCGTCCCGCATGCTGGCCCTCATCACGGGCTTTGAGGGCTATCGCCGGCTCAGCGACATTGGGCCGGCCGACCGCCTGCTGCTCGACGGAGTTTCAAACCTCCACACACTGCAGGCCATACGCTGGGCCGTGCCCAGAGAGACGCGCTGCTACAACTACTTCAATAACTCCCTGCGCTTTGTCTATGGCAGCGAAGCAAAAGTGATGCCCTACGTGGAGGGCATGAAGGCCATGGGCTATAGCGTCTTCACCTTCGACCGCGACGAAGCTGCCCGCTACGCCATCAACTATGCCGCGCAACACTATCGCTACCCCCAGCCCGACGAACTGGCCGCCGAACCCCAGTGGGACTTCTTCTTCTGCGGTGCGGCCAAAGACCGGCGAGAGCGGTTGCAGGCCCTGCAGCAAATGCTCGAGTCGAAGGGATACAAATGCCGCTTTGTGGTGGTGGAGCCGGGAGAGCCGGGCATCACGTATGCTCAGTATCTCGACTATGTGAGGCAGAGCCGCTGCATCGTAGACCTGATGCAGCAGGGGCAGACGGGCCTGACGCGCCGACCGGTGGAGGCTCTGTTTTGGAACAAAAAGCTGCTCACCGAAAACCAGACCATCACGACCTACGACTTCTACCGGGCCGAAAACATTTGCTTGCTCACAACCGATGTAGAATGCCGTATCGACAGCTTTATGCAGGCTCCAATGGCCAGCGTGCCCAGCGAGGTAAAAGAGGCCTACGAAGTGAACCGCTGGCTCGCCCATTTCGGCGGCGAAGCGCAATGAGCCTTGCACAAGAGGGTGCCATCAGTATCGACACAGTGTGTGGCTCACGTCTTCGGCTTTGAGCTGCAAAATTTTGTATTTTACTCGCTTACCTGTATATTTGCGGCAAGAAATAAAATTTATGGAGGAAGGGAATATGCAATCAACCGTATTTAACCCTGTTCAGTTACATCTTCTTCAGATGTTCTCCCGTATGAATTCCGAGGAGGAACTGAGGGAGGTCAAGCAGGTGTTGTCGGAATATTATCGGAAGAAAGTAGAAAAGCATGCTAACGAGTTGTGGGATAAGTTGAATCTTACTCAGGAAAAGTTAAATGATATGGCAAGTATTCACGAGCGCCTTCCTTACCAATGAAAGTTGTATTAGATACAAACACTTATTTTAATTATACACTTTAAACACAAAATGCGTATGAAAAAATTACTACTCTTGCTCCTTGGAGCTATGATGCTGAACAGCACATTGTGGGCTGTAGCACCTAATTCCTTTGTAAAATTCAAAGTTAATGGGG
>CADBQP010000019.1 GCA_902796835.1 uncultured Bacteroidales bacterium | reverse complement strand
ACCGGTGAAAACCATCGTCTGCTTACGGAAGTCCTCGATGAAGGTGCGCTCGGTCAGGAACTCAGGCATATAGCACACCTGATGGCCAGTCTCCTTGGAGAGGCGTTCACTGGTGCCGGGGAGAATGGTGGTACGCACGAACACGGGCACGTCCGGCAGGTTGGTGATAAGTTCCTTCATCAATGTCAAATCCTGTGTGCCATCATCTTCTGTGGGTACATGAATCTGCAGGAAAGCAATATAAATATTACTAAGGTCATCATTATATCCCTTGTAGGGGTCGCTGATGAACAATTTACACTCTGGGTTGTTGTGTTCCAACCAATCTTTGAGGGCTCCACCTACGAAGCCACATCCAATAATTCCAACGTTAATCATTGCTGTTTATATTTTAAATTGCCATAATTCAATTATTAATTGTTCTGACTGGCAGTATCGAGCTGCATCGCTATGCGACCACCTGTGCAGTCAGATATTTGTTTCAAGTCATTAGCCAGAAGCCAAGCTCCTGTCATTTTACCATTGCTTTTGTTAAAGAATGTCTGATAAAGTGGGAACTGTGGTTTCTGTATTACGTTCGCTGTCAGACCGTTACGCAGGAGTTCACATTAGCAGGGAAATCAAACTTTTATTCGCTATATCTCCTTTTATAAACACCCACGAATTTAACGATTTAGAAGAATTAAGCTTTTCTATTTCGTTAAGACGATACTCTTTAAGTGATACGTCATAGTCGTTCATGTTATCTATACCGATAATGGTAGCGTTCTGTGCTTCTTGGAAAAGACACTTTACAAAGTTAGATCCGATAAAACCCGCAGCCCCTGTTATAAGGATTGTTTTTCCTCCTAATTCTATCTTTGTCATTAATAAAAAGGGTTTTATCTATGTAAAGATTCGCAAAAACTGATTCTACCCCCTCCCTTTTCTATCCCATCTTTCCCTCATTGTTTTCATCGAGCCACTCCCAGAGGTTTTTGTTCATGAGTCCCCAGTAGAAGTTGCCTGTCGAGGGCGTGTCGATTATCAGGACGGCGTTTTCGCCGGTGGCTTCACTGATGGCCGTAAACAGGGTGTGGGCCTCCCCCTCGTATTTTACAAGCAGCAGTTCCGGTGATATCTCGTAGATGGCGCTGCACGCTTCCCTTATCTTGTCCATGACAAGCGACAGGTCTGCCGGCGGGGTCTTGTGGTAAATGAGTTTTATGCTATTTGCCATCGGTTATGCTTAATTCTGCGGATGTGACATTTCCCATTTCGTTTATCCGGTTAAACCAGCGCCCGTCCCAAGTATATGTGACAGAGAAGCTCTTCAATATCTTCTGGGGCGTCTGAATCTGATAGCTTACCTTCCAAAGGCCCTGCTTGTTGCACTTTCCGATGAGGTCGCTGGCTGCTATGAGTGAAAAGCGCGGGTCGGACTGCGTCTTGCTGTCGGGCGTCTGCTTGTCGGCCTTCGGGTGGATGCGCGCCAGGATGGTTTTGACGGAATCGTTCTCACGAAGGTTGAAGGTGCGCTCACCGGCTGTTTTCCAGAAGATGATGCGCGGATTATTCACCTTTATATTCTTGGGCTTGGCATCTATGCTGGCCCGGTATTCTATCCCTGTGAGCTTCAGCTCGCAGTCGGAGAGTTCCTTCGAACCGATGTTCCGTATGAGCAGCGTGCACTCGTAGAGCTGCGTCTGGGGCGACTGCGTGTCTTCGGTCTCGCCGAGGTCTTCCCTGAATCCTCCGCCCTCTATCGAGACTTCACACCTGCCGGAGAATATCCAGCTCTTGATTTCATTTCCAAAAAGAGCCACGATAACCGTGGCTATCATGGCAAACACACCGAGCGACTGAATGAGGAAATAGAGATATTCCGGCCAGTGCTCGCTTGTCATTCCGGCAAGCATGGTGGCATAGAACTGCACACAGAAAAGTGTACCTGCCGTGCCTAGCATCAGGCCTATGAGAATACCTACCACTACTTTTCTCATACCAGCTTGTTAGTCTCTCCTGAAAATGTCGCGGGTATAGACCTTCTCCTTCACGTCGTCAAGACAGGCGTCATAGCGGTTGGCTATGATGGCATGGCATTGCTGCTTGAACTTTTCAAGGTCGTTCACCACAAGCGAGCCGAAAAACGTACTGCCATCTTCAAGAGTAGGTTCATAGATGACTATGGTGGCTCCTTTGGCCTTGATGCGCTTCATCACACCCTGGATGCTGCTCTGGCGGAAGTTGTCGGAGTTGGACTTCATGGTGAGACGATAGACACCGATGACGCAGCTGCGCTCATGGGTGGCATTGTAATCGCCGCGGTTGAAGTAATCATAATAGCCTGCCTTGTGGAGCACCTGATCGGCAATGAAATCCTTACGCGTGACGTTGCTGTCCACGATGGCCTGGATAAGGTTCTGCGGCACGGCATTGTAGTTGGCCAGTAGCTGTTTGGTGTCCTTGGGAAGACAGTAGCCTCCATATCCGAACGAGGGATTGTTGTAGTGGGTGCCGATGCGCGGGTCGAGACACACGCCGTTGATAATCTGCGTTGTGTCGAGGCCCTTCATCTCGGCATAGGTATCGAGTTCGTTGAAGAAACTGACACGCAAGGCAAGATAGGTGTTGGCAAAGAGCTTCACTGCCTCTGCCTCGGTGAAACCCATGTAGAGAGTCTCAATATCCTTTTTGATGGCGCCTTGCTTGAGCAGGTCGGCAAAAGTGTGGGCGGCTTCTACCAGGCGGTTGTCGCCAAGGTCGGTGCCCACAATGATGCGCGAAGGATAGAGGTTGTCGTAGAGAGCCTTGCTCTCGCGCAGGAATTCCGGGGCAAAGATTATGTTCTTGCTGCCCGTCTTTTCGCGGACGTTGGCGGTGAAACCTACGGGAATAGTAGACTTGATGACCATGATGGCCTCGGGATTCACACGCATCACGATATCAATGACGGCTTCGACGGCACTGGTGTCGAAAAAGTTCTTCTGTGAATCGTAGTTGGTGGGAGCAGCTATGACGACAAACTGCGCATCGCGATAGGCTGCTTCGGCATCGAGTGTGGCCGTGAGGCTGAGTTCCTTCTCGGCCAGATATTCTTCTATGTACTCGTCTTGTATAGGCGACAAACGGCGATTGATGAGATCCACCTTTTCGGGGATGATGTCAACCGCCATTACTTCGTTGTGCTGTGCCAGGAGCGTGGCTATCGAAAGGCCCACGTATCCAGTGCCGGCTACTGCTATTTTCATATTTTCATGTTTAGGGGAGTAAGATTGTATATGTAAAAATTCTATGAATTCTCAGTGCTTTGTGCCGCGTTGTCGAACTTCTCATAGACGGAGTTGTTGGATTTGAATTCGGGCACGGTTTTCTTCATGAGTATCACCATGTCGGGGATTCTCACTTCGCGCGAGAGTCGTTCGAGTTGCTCGACCACCTGGTGTGCCTCGGCATAGTCGTATTCCCTGACCCGTGCCACGCGGATGCGCTCATTCTCGGTGGGAGTAGTGTTCTCGGCATTGGAGAGCACTTCCTCGTAGAGTTTCTCGCCGGGCCGCAGGCCGGTGTATTCGATGCGGATGTCCTTGTCCACCTCGTAGCCCGCCAACTCTATCATGCGGCGCGCCAGGTGGGCTATCTTCACGGGCTGGCCCATGTCGAAGACGAAAATCTCGTTGCCGCTGGTCATCGTGGCGGCCTCCATCACCAGGCGGCAGGCCTCGGGAATGGTCATGAAGTAGCGCGTTATCTCGGGATGCGTCACCGTGACCGGACCGCCGCGGCTTATCTGCTCGCGGAAACGCGGAATGACGCTGCCGTTGCTGCCCAGCACGTTGCCGAAGCGCGTGGTGACAAACTTCGTGCGGCCGCCAGTCTGGCCGCGGGCTATCGACAGACCCAGGCTCTGCACGTAGATCTCGGCCAGACGTTTCGTGCAGCCCATGATGTTGGTGGGGTTCACGGCCTTGTCGGTGGATATCATCACCATCTTCTCCACGTCGTACTCTATGCACTTGAGGGCCACGTTGCGCGAGCCCACCACGTTCACCAGCACGGCCTCGCAGGGGTTCTCCTCCATCAGGGGCACATGCTTGTAGGCGGCGGCATGAAACACTATCTGGGGGTGGAACTTGCGGAACACATAATCCAGGCGGGCCTCCTGGCGCACGTCGCCGATGACGGGCGAGAAGCTGAGCCCGGGATAGCGGTCATCAAACTCCAGGCGCAGATTGTGCATGGGGGTCTCGGCATTGTCGAAGAGCACCAGGTGCTGCGGGGAGAAGCCGGCCAGCTGGCGGCACAGCTCGCTGCCTATGCTGCCGGCGGCACCCGTGACGAGGATGGTCTTGCCGCGGAAATTCTCCACAATCTCGTCCATCTTTACGCGGATCTCCTTGCGCTCGAGAAGGTCTTCTATCTTTACCTCGCGCACTCCCCCGGCGGCGGCAGACATGGTGCCGTGGCGCCCGTCGATGCGCTCGCCGTCCACCTCGTCGAGCGGAGGGGCGATGAGGGCCTTGACATGCTGCTCGCCCAGATAGGAGAGCAGACGCTCCTGTTCGCCGCGAGCCGCATCGGCCGTGGGGAAGATGACGGCGCTCAGGCCGAAGCGCTCCCTGAGTTGCAGGAAGTCGCGCTGGGAGTTGAAGAAATAGACGCGCCACTCCGACAGGCGGACGCTCTCGCGGCGCTCGCCGTGATCGAGGAACCCCAACACGTTGTAGTTCTCTGAGTTGCGGAAGCGCATGGCCAGGGCCACAGCCTTCTGATCGCTGCCATAGACGAAGACGTTCTTCTCGGCACGCCGCATGTTGAAACGGGCCCGCATGATGTCGTAGGCAAGCAGCATGACCACCCGCACCAGCACCAGCATGGAGAGTGTCAGCAGAAAGTCGAGCACCAGCGAGGCTACCATCCACTTGGCCGGAAGCCAGAACGTGGGTAGCACCCCCAGCACTATGCCCATGAGCACAGCCTTGCTCATCGTGGCCAGCGTCAGGCGACCGATGTCGCGAAGCGTGGAATGGCGGATGACGGCACGGTAGGTCTTGAAGAAATAGAAGGCCAGCCATGTGGACAGAAGAGAGATGCCTATCCACCACAAGGCCGAGTCGAGCAGCAGGCGGCTGCCGCGAAAGGCCGTGAGCATGAGCACCGCCACAATGGAGGCTACGGCTGACACCAAAAGGTCGATGCCGAATATCAGACGCGTGGAGAAATACCGCTCCAGGCAGAAGCGACGAATGAACTGAAGCATTTATTTAACTTGAAAAAAATACTGAAAAATGAAACTAAGCATACAGATTTGTTAAATTGCGAAACCAATCTATCGCATTTGAACAATATGCTTGAAACTCTATGAATCAGGTATGTTCACAAATCCGGGTAAGATTTAGCTATAGTTTAGCCATTGTGAGGTCAAAAGAATCAAGAAAGAGACGTTTACGGAAGGCACACACCCTATTTTCCTCGCAAGAAATTGCAAGAAATTCATTAGGTAAAGAAGGGTATAGCGCCATTAAACTTCCTCTGTACAAGAGCTTTACGCTCACGGATTCCGATAAGGCCTTCTATATCGGTGGCAAAGTTAGCAATTAAAGTTTAAAAGTTGTAAATTTTTTCTAAGTTTTTAAGGGCGGGGGAAATCACAGATTATCAATATGTTATCACGCCATAATGGCTGCTTCTCCATTCTTGGATAGGTTTGGAAGGAACTCAGCAAGAGGTGGTTCCCCTAACGCTTTGCTGGTTGGCATGAGGGAAACGTCAATTTAATTTTGCCCAAAATTTACCGATGAAAAGGGATATTTTAGGTGTTAACAGACATAAGAATAATAAGGATTTACACAATGCTTGTTTCCTTGGTGAAGCGTATCACATCGTCGAGGTGGCAGAATGCCAGACCTGTCACGGTGTCGGCGCAACCATAGTAGACGGCTATGCGGCCTGTGGGCTCATCGTAGAGGGCGGCACAAGGAAAAGTTACATTAGGCACATCTCCAGTACATTCGTAGATGGTTTGGGGTGAGATGAGGTACTTTCCGCTACGCGCCAATACTTTCCAGGGCTGTTCCAGGTCGAGCAGAGCGCTGCCAAAGGCATATACATAGCCATTGCATGAACGCAAAACGCCATGATAGAAAAGCAACCACCCCTCTTTGGTTTCGATGGGCACGGGGCCTGCCCCTATCTTCATGCACTGCCATGCTGAAAGCTCAAAGGGCGCAGGAGCCATGACATGGCGATGGCGACCCCAAAACTCAAGGTCGGGCGACTCGGAATAGAATATGTCGCCAAAGGCTGTGTGGCCATTGTCGCTGGGGCGCGAAAGCATGGCAAAGCGCTCGTTTATTTTTCGGGGAAAGAGCACTCCATTACGATTGAAAGGAAGAAAAGCATTCTCAAGCTGATGGAACGTTTTGAAATCGGTGGTCCATGCCACGCCAATGGTAGGGCCATGGTATCCGTTGCACCACGTCACGTAGTAGCGGTCGTCGATGAAGGTGACGCGTGGGTCATAGCCATACACCCATTCACCTACTTCCGCATCATTGCAGTCAAAATGAATGGTGTCGGGGTTAATCTCCCATCGAATGCCATCGTTAGAGAAGCCAGCATGAAGTGTCATGCGTCGGTTTTGGTCGTCGCAGCGGAATACTCCAGCATATCCGTCGCCAAAGGGTACTACGGCCGAATTGAAGATGGAGTTGCTGTCGGGAAGCAGGTCGCGGGGAATAATGGGGTTCTCTGAATAGCGCCACATCACTGACTTGCAGTTGGCCGGGCGCTCTTGCCAAGGAAAAGGTCGCATATTATACTTTTATTTATGTGTAAATGGAACAAACCAAGTAATTAAGAACGCCGGAATGGTGGCAAAGAGCACGAAAATGAAGAAGTCGTGGTAGCCCAACATGTCGCTCACCCATCCGCTGAGCATGCCTGGCAACATCACTCCCAAGTTCATGATGCCACTGGCAAAGGCATAGTGAGCCATTTGGTGTTTGCCTGGGGCTATTTGCTGCATCATGAAGAGCGTTAGTCCCACAAAACCAAAACCGTAGCCAAAGTATTCCAACACAATGGCACTGCCTATTATCCATTGGGCATCGGGCTGATAGATAGCCAGCATCGTATAGGCCACAAAGGGAAGGTTGAAGGCGCAGCAAAGAGGAAACAAAGCCTTTCGCAGGCCCAGCCAAGCAATGAAATATCCGGCCAGAATACTTCCCAGTACAAAGGCCGCAGCCCCAAATGTGCCATATAGCAAACCTATTTGTTGCTCTGTGAGGCCCAAGCCCTGTTCAGCAACGGGGGCTTTCAAGAATAGGGGAACAATTTTTATAACGAATCCCTCGGCAAAGCGATAGAGAATGATAAAAAATATGTAATAAACTATATGCTTCTTTTTGAAGAAATCGGCAAAAACGCTCCATGTCTCGTGCATGGTTTCGGCAAAAGACTTGGGCTCGTCTTTTTTCTCACCACCGCTGGGCAATATAAAGAAATGGTATACTCCCAGCACCAGCATGACTGCACCAATAAGCAACATAATGATCATCCAGGCCGTCACTGTGCCGTTTCTTGTTGCTACTTCACTCCCGCTGAAATGCGTAATAAGCCACCCGGCCAAATAGACCAAACCGCCCGTGGCAGCAATCTTTGCGATGTTATAGAATGCGCCCTGCCAGCCGATGTATTGCGCCTGCTGTTCTGTGGAGAGTTCCGACATATACACTCCGTCGGCCGCCACGTCGTGGGTAGCACCACTGATGGCTATCACGAAAAGAAGGGCTATTCCGACGGCAAAAAAATTGGGCAAATGCAGCGCCAGGGCCACTAATCCGAATACCACGCCCGATGTAATTTGTGTAAGGACCACGAAAAACTTCTTGGTGCGATACACCTCAAGAAACGGACTCCAAAGTGGTTTGAGTGTCCATGGCAACATGATGAGTGAAGTCCAAAAGGCAATCTGAGTATCGCTCACTTCAAGTCCCTTGAACATGAGTGTACAAACCATGTTGAGCACCACAAAGGGCATTCCCATGGCAAAATATAATGTGGGCACCCAAGCAATGGGCGACAACTTTTTATTCATGGCAGAAATAAATGACTTGATTTGCGCCACAAATATAGTGAAACCCCTTGAAAAGAGCAAGTCAAGGGATAAGAAGAAACTTTTAACTGAAATCTGGAAGTTGAGTAGTTGCCTATTTACACAACGGGGTTAAAAATCATGACAACCAGAGAGCGCGACGTATAAGAAAAGTTATAGTCCTCGAGGAGTTTGCCAAAGATGAAAACGAGGCATACCTTTTCATTAATCTAAAACAAGAGGAAGGGGTTCACTTCATTTGGGTTTCAGCCTTTTGAATGCCTTTGTTTATTTACCACCAAATGAGTCTGGCGATGAAAAGGGATATTATTGCTGTCCGGTAAATTTGATTTTCGGTTATTTATGGTAAGTCCGCCCAGTTGTTTGTGACTAGATCTTTCTCTTTTTTGAGATTTTTATGTTACCACTCCAATCCTTCTGTTAAGAACCTCCTGAGATGAAGATGGGTTATGCCATTGTCATCAGACTTTGTAACCAATGGTGTCATAGAGATGACATATTTGGGATAGTTGTCCTTGATGGCCCGGAGGTTGCCAAACTCGCGCTCATAAGTATTATTGTCAGCTATAATATAAGATGCCTGTACATATATCCTTTCGCCTTTTGGCTTCGTACAGACAAAATCAATCTCACCAGCCTGAAGTTGTCCGACCATCACTTCATAGCCCAGACGGACAAGGTGATTATAGATAATGTTCTCTATCACCTTCTCAATGTCTCTCTCACGCGAACCGCCTACAAGAGCATTACGAATACCGTGATCCTCAAAGTAGAATTTATCATTGCTCTCAAATATTTTCCGTCCGTGAATGTCATACCTGTTCACCTTGTGAATCATGTATGATTCGCACAGATACTTAGCATAATTGATAATAACAGTGGAGGTAATGTTCTCTCCTTGCGACCGCATGTACTTTGCGATGCTGTTGGCTGAGATGATTTTCCCCGCGTTGTCAGCAAGGAAATGCACAAGGTTTTCCAGAAAAGGAACATTGCGGATATTATTCCGCTTGATAACATCCTTCAGCAGTACGGTGCTATAGACATCCATCTGGTATTCCCGTGCATCCTGTTCGTCGAGCCCTATCTTTTTCAAGCCAGGCAGTCCACCAAACTGAATATACTTTGCCAACGTATCATCACTGTCGGACAAGTTGTGAAACTTCATGAATTCCTCATAGCTTAGTGCCTGAACGAAGATTTCCTTGTAGCGACCGCCTATTTTGTTAGCCAAGTCACTACTGAGCATATT
>CADBQP010000018.1 GCA_902796835.1 uncultured Bacteroidales bacterium | reverse complement strand
GGGGGCACACTCAGTCATCGTCAGGAATCTGTTCGGCAAATGCCCTTTCGGAGAACCTTGGCAACGGCAAAGATACGCACGCGCGATGAGGGCTGTCAACTTTTCGCGACTTTTAGAGCTCGGAAAACGGAACTACACCTATAATATATATAGGCGAAGTGAAAAATTTTGAAAAAATATAATTTAACAGATTTTAAGTGCGATTTGGGAGATAGTCTTCGTAGCTACCATATTACTGCCCACAGACGCGAACTGCCGTACTTTCTGCGTTTATTCACGGATTGTGTTTCTCTATTTTGTGATGTGGGTTAAACCTTTCACGGCTCTATGAGCCTCTCCAATCCACAGCACGAGCGAGGAGACAATGACGATGACTATCCAGTCGGAAGCAAGCAGTGGTGTTACGTTGAAGAAGCGGCCGCCAAAGGTTACGATTACCACCTGGCCCACAAAGATAAGCAGCGCAATGAGTAGCAGTCCACGGCATTGGCCGATGCGATGCATGGCCGTGTGGTTCGACAGAAAGGCGCGGACATTGAAAAGGTTCCAGAACTGCAACATTACGAACATGGTGAAGAAAAGGCTCTCTTCGTAGTCGGAAAGCAGGTGGTGGCTGGTCGGTTTGAGGACTGCCGAAGAACAGAGGCTGAGCAGACCTCCACCTTCGGCGGTGAGGTTATAGTGGCGCAGGAGGTAGAGCATGGCTATGAGCACGGCTGTAAAGAGCAGCCCCACTCCGACGATGCGGCGCCACATGGAGGGCAAAATGATGGGCGCCGATTGTTGACGCGGCGCTTCGTGCATCACGCTCAGAGAGGGAGGCAGTGAAGCCAGTGCCATGGCGGCAAAGGTGTCCATGATGAGGTTCACCCAGAGCATTTGTGTGACGGTGAGTGGCGATTGCGTACCGATAAAAGCTCCGAGGAGCACCACTAAGCATGCCACTACGTTGATCGTCATCTGGAACAGCAGGAAACGCTGTATGTTGCGATAGAGCGAGCGGCCCCACATGACGGCCCTGGAAATGCTGCTGAACGAATTGTCGAGGATGGTGATGTCGCTGGCCTCTTTGGCCACACTGGTGCCGTCGCCCATTGACAGGCCCACCTGCGCTGCCTTGAGCGCTGGTGCGTCGTTGGTTCCGTCGCCTGTTACGGCCACGACCTTCCCGCCTCGCTGCAAAGCTTCTACCAGGCGGCGCTTGTCGAGCGGACGTGCTCGCGAAATGATTTTCAGGGCCGGAGCGCGCTCAGTGAGTTCGTCGTCGCTGAGTTGTTCGAATTCGGTTCCTGTAATCTCATTGTCATCGCCGTCGGCAGCGGTCCAAAGGCCTATTTGTGTGGCTATTTCACGGGCTGTGGCGCTATTGTCGCCCGTTACGATTTTGATGTCGATGCCAGCCTTGCCACATTCGGCCACGGCAAGGGGAACTTCGGGGCGCACGGGGTCGGCAATGCCTACTATGCCCAGGAAGGTGAGGCGCTGCAGGGCGTCTTCGGTGCCGAGCACCACCTCTTCGGATTCGGAAAGTTCGCAATAGGCAAAAGCCAGTGTGCGCATGGCCCGGGCTTGCAAGGCTGTGAGTGCTTGCTCCACATCGGCACGTGTTTTGCCACCAGCAATGCTTTGGCTCATGGCAAGCACCACTTCGGGCGCTCCCTTGACGTGGAGCACGCGCTTATTGCTTAACGCGGCCGAACGTACCACGGTAGCCATGAATTTGCGCTCGGTGCTGAAGGCTATTTGCTGCTCGGGCAGAACGCTGAGGCGCAGGGCTTCGTAGTCAGTGCCACGGGCCTTGAGCCACATGAGCAGGGCCCCTTCGGTGGGGTTGCCAATGGGTTTGGGCGATGTGGGGTCGGACTGGTCGAGGTGGGCAGTGGAATTGGTAGCAATGCCTTCGGCCACGATGTGCTCGGCCTGCTGGCTTGTATCGAAAAATATGGTTTGTGCCACGCTCATGCGGTTTTGTGTGAGCGTGCCGGTTTTGTCGGTGCAAATTACGTTGCAGGCCCCCATCGTTTCGCAAGCATGCATTCGGCGCACAAGGTTGTTGGTGCGCAGCATGCGCCTCATGCTGAGGGCCAGCGAGAGGGTGACGCTCATGGGCAGACCTTCGGGCACCGACACCACGATGAGCGTAAGGGCTATCATCACCGTTTGCATGACGTAGGCCCAAAACTCAAGGCCAAAGGTGGCTTCGTTTTCGAGAAACCACGACACAAGCCGGCCAGCAAAGACGAGTGAGGCCAGGATGTAGCTCATGCGGGTGATGAGCATTCCCAGGCGGTCGAGCTGCATGTTGAGCGGTGTCTTGACGCTACTGTCGATTTGAGCCGAAACAAACACTTTGCCATCTTCGGTCGCATCGCCCACTCGCTCAACACGCATCACTCCATGGCCCCCAACGACGACGGTGCCGCGCAGCACTTTATTAGTGGGGTAGGTAGCGTGTTCGTCAAAGTCTTCGGGGCGCACCGATTTGTTGGCCACCTGCTCGCCCGTAAGCATCGATTCATTCACTTGCAGCGAAACAGATTGCAACAACTGCCCGTCGGCCGGAATCTTGTCGCCCTCGTTGAGAAACACCACGTCGCCCACTACGATGTCGCGCTGTGGCACTTGGCAGAAGTTTCCGTCGCGGAGTGTCTGCACCAGTGTGTCGTCATTCGTTTGGTTGAGCACGTCGAAGGCACGATTGGCCTTCACTTCGAAGATGAAACCTATGAGCGTAGCCAGCACGACAGCAATAAAAATGCCGACTGGTTCGAGAAAGACGTTGAAATTGTCTGTCTCGTACCATTCGACAATAGAGATGGCAACACTTGCCAACAGCGCAATGAGCAGGATGCGGATGATAGGGTCTTCGAACTTTTCGAGATAGAGCCGCCACAATGGTTCTTTGGCGGGAGGGGTTATCACGTTCACGCCATGCAGGCGCCTGCTTTCGACAACCTGCGCTGAAGTCAATCCGGTAAACTTTTCCGCTTTCATCTGCTCAGAAAAAAACTATTCTTCGGTTTCTCCTGTATAGCTGTTTTGCATCTCCTCGCCCATCTGAGCATTGTCGTTGCGACGCTTTGAGGGCTTCTGCTTCATGTTGCCGAAGTTCCACGTCAGGGTGAGGTTAACGTTTCGGCCTCCTCGCCAATTGCGTTGATGGCGAGTAAACTGATCGCTCTCGGTCACGGTTTCCCACTTACGACTGTCGAGCAGGTCGCGGCAATTGAGCGAAAGGGCAAACATTTTGTTGAAGAATGTCTTACGAATGCCCAGATCCATGCTATAGTTAGCTTTTCGATAACCCTGAGTGACGACTTGCTTCGAGCGATAATTGCCAGTGAGTTGCACCGTGAACTCATGTGGCAGCATCAAACTGCCCTGCATGCGCACGTTCCACGAAAAGTTATGGTCGCTCTCGCCCGTAATGGTTTGATTATCTATAACATAGGAGAAACCATCAAGGTGATAGTAATAAAAGTTGGCCGTAGTAGTCAAATCAAGCCGCGTGAAGAGTTTATTTTTCGATACGATCTCCAAACCTGTACTCACACTCTTTGTCAGGTTCTCGTGGGTAGAGTACATCATTCCGTCGGTTTGCGAACGATATTGCAGTCGCTGAATCACGTCGGTCGTAGGCCTGTAATAGGCACTCAGCGAGAGTGTGTGGTCTTCCCATGTCTTAATATAATTCAGCGAGAAAGAGTTTGAAAACTCGGGGGTTAGCTCCGGGTTACCATATTCGATAATCGAAGCGTCGCGCGTGTTCTTAAAGCTGTTGAGCTGACCGCCCCACGGACGACGAAGACGGCGAGTATAGTTGAGCTGAAGCTGCTGCGAATCGCTTAGCTGATAGGACAGGAATACGCTTGGGAACAACTGGAAGTAATCTTTCTTAAACGGCTCCGGGCGCAACGAAGGATTATGCTCCTGCTCAAAGTTATAGCTCTCGGTATTCACTTTCCAATACTCGCCTCGCAGACCTGCCATCACGCCTACTGGGCCTACCTTGGTCGACACGGTGGCATAGGCAGCATGCACATCCTGGTCGTAGATAAAACGATTGAAGAAATTCTCGTCCTCCACCACATTCACACCGTCCCAGTGGGCATCATCAATATAGGCATGCTGCGGCGTGTTCTCATGACTGAGTCGGGCACTATATCCTGCCTGCACCTTAAAACTCTCGCTAATCTGATTTTCATAGTCGAGCTTAAATTCCCACGAACGGTTACGAATCTCATTTGGCCTGCGCTGATAATCATAGGCCGTAGGCAGAGAACCATCCAGATAGAGCGTACTATCTCGATAGGTACTCTCGTCGTCCATGCTCCAGCGGTTGTATTCTAAATTGGCTTCAAGGAAATGTGTGGTGCTGAATTCGTGCCTGTATCCCAGTTCACCATGAAGCATTCGCATGTCGCCGTCACTACGCGAGCGGCGGGTCATTTGACGAGCATCGGCAGCAGCGCCCTGGGTTCCGTAGTGATAGAGCATGGTGTTGTTATTGTTGAAACCTCCTATCATCATCATGCCCCCAAGACTGATATCGTCCTTCGAAGTGGCATGGAGCGTCAGACCAGCGCGGCTGAAAAGATTATTACCCTGTGAATAGTTTTTGCTATCATAGTTTTGATATTCACCGCTCTGCAAGAATGTTTGACGGCTCCAACTTCCGCCACGACTGTTCTGGCGATGGCGATAACCCACATTGAGATAAGCGTCAACAAGCGAGCTGCTATAATTAATATTGCCGCTTGTGTTTGCACCGCCGTTAGTATTGCCGCCCACCTGAAGCGAACCATAATAACCAGCTTTGCGATCCTTCTTCAATATGATGTTAATAATGCCGGCACTGCCTTCGGCGCTGAATTTTGCAGAGGGGTTGTCTATCACTTCTATGCGCTCGATACTCTCGGCAGGCAGCTGCTGCAAAATCTCGGCACGATTGTCGCTCGTCAGTCCACTGGCCTTTCCGTTAATCCAAACTTCTACGCTCGAATTGCCGCGCAACGACACATTGCCATCCTGATCTACTTCTACGGAGGGGATATTCTCAAGCGCCTCAGAGGCCGAACCGCCCGCATTGGAGATTTGCTGATCCACGTCGTAAGACTTGCGGTCCACTTCCAGCCGCATCGACGAACGCTGCCCCACGACAAGCGCTTCACCAAGACGAGTTTCGCTGATGAAAAGGCTGTCTATTCTCAAATTACGGCGCGAAGTGGGAAACGATATGTCGCGTTCAGCTGTTTCATAGCCCACTACGCTGACTTTCAGATTGTAGTTTCCACTTGCCAGCCCTGCAAAAGAAAAGAAGCCCTCGGTGTCGGTCACCGCGCGCTTCAATATCTTGCTACCTTGCTGCAAAACCACTGTGGCATAGGGTACGGGAAGTTTGTCCAGCTTACCATATACTTTTCCCTGCACAGAATGCTGCGAAAATGCATTCACACCTAAGAAAATCAGGAGCAGGAGTAAAAGGGTCTTTCTCATACTTGGAAAATGTAATTGCTTTTTTCGGAGTGCAAAATTACGACAAAGAAAAGAAAACCGAGCACCACTATCACCGAAACTGCGTTTTGATAACATTTTTTTAGATTTCCGACTTTATAACCTCGTTTTTTTGCTTTCGTGAGTGCTTTTCCTTAAATTTGTGGCGAAACATTTCCACAACAATGCACACACTTCAACTCTATGACGAGCAACTGATGCAACTCATTAACCACCAGGGATCTTTTTTCACCGACATGTTCTGGTTCTACTACACCAACAAGCTTTTCTGGTTACTGGCGGTTATTTGCATCTTCTACACCATTTGGGCGCGCAGCCACAATTGGCGCGACTTTCTGGCACTTTTGCTGGCTTTCGGCGTTTTGGCGCTCCTCACCGACTGGTTTCCTGCCCACTATGTGAGACCTTTTTTTGCCCGTCCGCGCCCCTCGCATACCGAAGGGCTTGAACATATGCTCCACTACGTGAACAACTATCGTGGCGGAGCCTATGGTTTCTTCTCCAACCACGCAAGCAACGCCTTTGGCGCAGTGACAATGCTCTACATGCTTTTCCGATCGCGCTGGATGGCATTCACTGGTTTCACTTGGGCCATTCTCCTGTGCTACTCACGCCTCTATTTAGGCGTTCACTTTCTGGGCGACATTTTGGCAGGCGCGCTCTGGGGCGTGGCAGTGGCTTTAGTTATATATAGTGTCTACGCCATGTTCCACCGTCGCATGACGGAAACGAGCGGATGGCCATCTATAGCACAATCCTACCGCCAAAGCGAACCTTGGCTCATCATAGGGTCCCTCGGAGTCACGGTCATTGTCATCGCCCTCATAGCCGCCCTTGCCACATGGGGAATCGTTTAACACCTTAGCCGCCCCTGTCGCTAAAAAAGAGGCACAAAAAAACTGTGGCGCCTGCCGATTAATGCAAGCGCCACAGTTTTGTTTTTTAGATTACGATTTCCTCCGGACTACATCATGCCGCCCATTCCGGGATTGGGCATAGGCATCTCGGGATGCTCCTCCTTCTTGTCGCAAATCACGCATTCGGTAGTAAGGAACATGCCTGCCACGCTGGCAGCGTTCTCGAGAGCCACACGAGTCACCTTGGCGGGGTCAACGACGCCGGCTGCGCGAAGGTCTTCGTAGACTTCGGTTTTAGCGTTGTAGCCAAAATTGCCCTTACCTTCGCGAACCTTGTTCACGACTACGGCGCCTTCGAGACCAGCGTTGAGACATATTTGGCGAAGGGGCTCTTCGATGGCACGGCGAACGATGTTGATACCCGTAGTTTCGTCGGCATTGGCACCCACTACTCCTTCGAGGGCCTCCTGGGCACGGATATAGGCTACTCCGCCGCCCGTGACAATTCCTTCTTCGATGGCTGCGCGAGTGGCGCAGAGGGCATCGTCGCAACGATCCTTCTTCTCTTTCTGCTCGGTTTCGCTGGCAGCACCAACCTCGAGCACGCAAACACCACCGCTGAGTTTAGCCAGACGCTCTTGCAGCTTCTCCTTGTCATATGAACTGGTGGAGTTCTGAATCTCGTTCTTGATTTGAGCAATGCGCTCCTTGATGAGTTCAGACGAGCCTTCGCCGTTCACGATGGTGGTGTTTTCCTTCGAAACGGTAACCTTCTCGGCGCTGCCGAGCATTTCGAGCGTTGCCTGCTCAAGTTTGAGACCTTTCTCTTCGCTGATAACCACACCGCCCGTAAGAACTGCGATGTCTTCGAGCATAGCCTTGCGACGGTCGCCAAATCCAGGAGCCTTCACTGCGCAAATCTTCAGTTGGGTACGCAGGCGGTTTACCACAAGTGTGGTTAAAGCCTCGCTGTCCACGTCTTCGGCAATCACGAGCAAAGGACGACCAGTCTGCACTGCGGGTTCGAGAATGGGAAGAAAGTCTTTCAGATTGCTAATCTTCTTGTCGTAGATAAGAATGTAGGGCTTCTCCATCACGCACTGCATCTTTTCAGTATCGGTGACAAAGTAGGGCGACAAATATCCGCGGTCGAACTGCATGCCTTCTACGGTCTTGAGCACGGTGTCGCGTCCCTTGGCATCTTCAATGGTGATGACACCGTTCACGCTCACTGCACGCATGCCGTCGGCAATGAGTTTGCCGATTTCTTCGTCGTTGTTGGCCGAGATGGTGGCCACTTGCTCAATCTTCTCGTAGCTTTCGCCCACCTGTTCGGCTTGCTCCTTAATATGAGCCACAACCTTTTCAACGGCTTTGTCGATGCCGCGCTTCACGTCGAGCGGATTGGCACCGGCAGCCACGTTCTTCATGCCCTCTGTCAATATGGCCTGAGCCAGAACGGTGGCAGTGGTCGTTCCGTCACCGGCATCGTCGCCAGTCTTGCTGGCCACGCTCTTCACAAGCTGGGCACCTGCGTTTTCGAAGGCGTCGTCAAGCTCTATTTCCTTGGCTACACTCACACCGTCCTTCGTGATGCGGGGAGCACCAAACTTTTTGTCGATAACTACGTTGCGACCCTTGGGACCCAGCGTAACTTTTACTGCATTGGCCAGCGCATCGGCGCCTTCTTTCAGGCGATTGCGGGCATCAACGTTATATTTAATTTCTTTTGCCATGATGTTAATGATTATACAGTTGTTAATTCAGAAAAAATCCTGCTTAGGCCAATACGGCAAGCACGTCGCTCTGGCGCATAATGAGGTATTTCTCGCCGTCGAGTTCCACTTCGGTGCCGCTATATTTGCCATAGAGCACGCGATCGCCCACTTTGAGTACCATTTCTTCGTCTTTCGTACCTCCACCTACGGCAAGCACTTCGCCTTGCAGGGGTTTTTCTTTTGCCGTGTCGGGAATAATAATTCCTCCAACGGTCTTTTCTTCTGCAGCAGCGGCCTTAATCAGGACCCTGTCTGCCAATGGTTTGATTGTCATGTGTATAAATTGTTTGTTAGTTGTTGTTTGTCTGCTAAAAGCCGCTCTATCTTGTATGACACGAACGACGTATGCAATTAAGCCAAAAGTGTGCCAAACTACGACTGCACTGCCAAAAAATCTCCTCCACATGCGAAATCTTATCGGCCCAACTATAAAAACTGTTGGCTCGATAGAAGAAACTGTTGGCTCGATAGAAGAAACTATTGGCTCGACAGAAGAAACTGTTGGCTCGATAGAAGAAACTGTTGGCTCGATAGAAGAAACTGTTGGCTCGATAGTCTAAAATATCGCCGCATCTATATAAATAATATAGAGCGAGGCAAGCAAAAGAGGCCACACATCACTTCTGAACATGCTAAAGGTTGTTAACAAACACCCTTTTATGAGGAGTAAAACAAAGTTGGCAAAGTTTTTTTCGTAATTTCGCCACCATGAAACGCTTCATCACCATCGCCACATGCCTCTTTGTCATGCTTTCAGGCTCGGCACAAACCATTATCGACCTAAGCGCCGGCGGCAAGGTGCGCGCAAAAACCATCGACGACTATCGCAACGAGCAAACCGGCATCCTGCAGCGCTTGCATGAAGACTCACTGGCCTACGTTCAATGCCTCACACAAGCCTTCAACGCACTTCATGCCGACTCGCTCGCCACGGCTGAGAAATGCTTCAGAAAGGCGCTGAAGCTGCGCCCCGATGCTCCCGGCAACTATGTAGTGCACTATAACTTAGGCCTCATCTACACTGCACAAAACCAGCACACAAAAGCCTTTCATCAGTACAACGACGCACTAAAGCTCAAACCGGAAAACCCGCAGGCCCTGCAGATGAGAGCACAATCCCACCTATATCTCGGGAATGCCACAGCAGCCATCACCGATTGCAACAGCCTGCTCAGACAAGAGCCCGACACAACCACCAAAATCGCCACACTCTTCGTGCGCTACGCAGCCCACATGCAAGTGCGCCTCCACGCTAATGCGCGCAGCGACCTTGAGCAAATCATACGACTACAACCTCACAACGACAATGCACACCTGCTACTCTCCAACGTAGACGAAGCCGAAGGACGCCACCGACAGGCACTCGAAAGGCTCGACCGTCTGGTGCAAGGCCGGCCCGAATGGACCGAAGCACTCGTTGCACGCGCCGAACTCGAAATGAAGCAATCGCTCTTTGCCCTGGCCGAGGCCGATGCCAGCCGAGCCATAGAACTGGACAGCCAAAACGCCACACTATATTTATTACGCGCGCGCGCGAAACTCAAACAGGGACAACGCGCTGCCGCCAAGGCCGACCTTGAACGAGCCAACGAACTCGGAATGCCCATTGAGGAATTACGGCCTTACCTCAGGTCGTTGCACACAAAGCCATAGACAACCTTCAAACCGCATCTTAGTAGCCTCACAATGCCCTACCGACTAATTCTGCCGCTGCTGCTTTACATCATTTCCCCATTCGCATGGAGCCAAACGCTACCCGACGTACTGCCCCTCGACATGGGCATACCAAGTCCGCACTACGAACTGCGTGCCGTGTGGCTTACCACCTACGGTGGACTTGACTGGCCCCGCATCAAAGCCACCACACCGCAGAAAAGGGCACAGCAACAAGATGAACTTTGCCACATGCTCGACCAGCTGCAGCGCATGGGCATCAACACCATAGTTTTCCAAACACGCATACGCGGCACCGTAGTCTATCCCTCATCCATTGAACCGTGGGACGAATGTCTGACGGGGCATGCCGGCAAGACACCAGGCTACGACCCACTTGCTTTCGCCATTGACCAATGCCATCGCCGTGGCATGGAGATTCACGCCTGGATAGTAGTCTATCCCATTGAGAGCGTAGCCACTGCCAAAAAATTGGGCGCACGAGCTACTTCGCGCAGAGTCGCCAAACTGTGTCAGCGCTGCAATGATCGCTGGATGATGGACCCTGGACATCCCGAAACGCCCGACTACGTGGCCAGCATTTGCAGCGAGATAGCCCACAACTACGATGTCGATGGCATCTCGCTCGACTATGTGCGCTATCCCGAGAAAGAAATTCCCTTTGACGACCGTTCCACCTATCGGCGCTATGCCAATCATCAGCCACGGGCCGCATGGCGAAGGCAGAACGTCGATCGCTGCGTGAAAGCCGTACACGATGCCGTGCGCTACGCCAAGCCATGGATAAAACTGAGTTGCTCGCCGGTTGGAAAATATGCAGACCTTCCACGCTTCAGCTCAAGCGGATGGAATGCCCGCGACGCCGTGGCGCAGGACGCCGCACATTGGGTTGAAAAGGGGTGGATGGACCTCCTTCTGCCCATGATGTATTTTACGGGCAACCACTTCTTTCCCTTTGCGGCCGATTGGCAAAACCGGTCAGCAAATAAAATTGTGGCACCCGGGCTTGCTGCATACATGCTGAGCCCCACAGAGAGAAACTGGAGCCTCGACGTCATCACTCGCGAGCTCAACTACCTGCGTAGCCTAAAATGCGGCGGACAAACCTACTTCAGAGCGCGCTTTCTCACCGACAACGTGAAAGGCATTGGCCATTATCTCCAAAATATCTTCTACCGCAAGAGAGTAGCCGTACCACCTATGACATGGATTGACAGCATTCCTCCAGCCAAGCCTCTGGTCAAGGCAAAGCTAAAGGGCATTAATCTCCACATTGACTGGACACCTGCCGACGAAGTCCACCATCTGAACCTTTATCTTTGTACCGACAGTGCCTTCAACTTGCATAAAACCACTTTATTGCAACAACGCATCACTGAAACAAGTTTCGATGTCGTAGTGCTCCCCTCGCCAAAGAATTCTAAGACTATTGGCATAGTGGCTGTCGACCGCTTCGGAAACGAAAGCGAGCCAACTCTTATTCGCATTGAGCCAACTCGACAACCGAGAAGCCTTCCTCTTTTTTCCAGACCATAGAGTCGATGTTTCAGCACTGCCAATCCGACGGGCGTAAATGGACAAAAAGTTACACACCTGGCGTCGGAATTTTCACAAAACGTTACTTTTTTGACTCCATTAACGCAATAATGGAGCATTTTGTTTCAGTTGTCTTTCTTTTTGTTAAAAGTACGGCATTTGTAAACGCTTATTTTCTACTTTTGCCGCAGCTACAATAGCAAATAATCAACCTCTTTTACACAATCCCCCCTGAAACTTTCACTAAGATGACGGCTCAAAAGAACAAAAAAGAAAAAAACGTTTCTCCTCCCCAGAGAGACTACTCGTTTGCCGGCATTCTGGAACGTATCATCGAGGAAAAGAAACTCTACTTAAAGGCAGATTTGTGCATTGCCGATCTCGCCGCCCAATTAAGCACCAACCGTACTTACTTAAGCGACTACTTCGGACACGTTCTCCACACAAGTTTCTACGACTACGTCAACCGAATGAGAATTGAGAGAGCTTGTATTCCGCTCATGAGCGAAAAAAACAACTTAAAGCTCCAAGCAATTGCCGAAGAGAGCGGTTTTCGCTCTGTAACCACTTTCCGCAGAGCCTTTTTCAAGCTTACGGGAAGAACCCCCTATAGCTACATGAAAGAACTGCGCCAAAAACTCACGTAATAAGCGCCTTCATTTCAAGGCAAAGCGCCCCTCCCACTGTCCAGAACAATGAGAGGGGCGCTTATTGTTCGCTATTCAGAAAAGAGTTGGCTCAACTTTTTTAATTATCGGCTCAACACGGCAAACTATCGGCGCGATAGATTCTTCGCAACACCTCAGTTGTTTTGCACTATCACGACATTGCTGTTGTCAGAATAGACTATATGATAGCGCTCCAGCCTACGCACACTGCTCTCGCCGCTCAAAAGATTACCAGTATTGAGACTATACACACATTTGCACCGACTGCACACTGCCTCGGTTCTGTTTCTGAAACTGAGAGCGCGATTTATGGAAAACTCGCCGTAACAGTTGGGACAAACAAGGTCATAGGCCACACGCTCAAGCATTCCCTTCATGTTCAGTTCGTTGGGCAGACCTACGATAAAGCCATTTATACACACCGGCACGGCATTGGCATCGATAGCCGTCTGATATACAGAATCGCAAAGACCATCGTTTCCTCTGAACACGTAGTTTTTATTTCTGCCCCGGCTTATGCTGCAAAACATGCCCTCATTGTTCAGCGCACGGTTCAGAGGCGCCATAGTGAGCACGGCATTGAAGGCAAACCGCGCAGGATAGCGCGAGTAGTAATCGTCCACTTCGCTTGTACACGAGGCCATGCACAACGACAAGGTCAGCGAAAGCAAACCCGCCCGCCGCAGCGAAGCATACAACTTGGGCAAACGCCTCATTCGAGCCCTTACCCACTGAGAACTGCGAAACCAGAAATTGAGCATATTCCGCTTACAATTTTAAGAACTAAGCCTCTTAGACTAACGACAACACCGAGGCCAGGCCATCGGCGGCCTGTTGCAAAGGCTTCGACACCATTCCCTTAATAAAGATGTTGAGCTCGGCACCGAGAGTGACGCGCAACTTGCTCGTATGCTCATCTTCGGGCACCAATTGTATCCATACGTTGGCAGGCACTGGCGAGTTCTCGGCCACAAGCTTCACAAGCTTCGGTTCTTCGCGCTCCACAATACGCAGTGTGAGCGCTCCCACAGGCGTGTCAATAGTTACACTGTCAGCATCGAACGACATTTTTTCAAGTTGCGCCTTCACCATCTCCAGCTTGTCGGCAGGCACACGGTCGGCAATCATCTCCAGAAAACTCGAGTCGCTGAGCTTTTCGCGCAAAGCGCCAAGGTTCGACATGTCCGCATATTTAGCATAAGCTTCTTCGGCAGGTTTATTCACCGTGCGCACATCGCTTTCAAATTTTGTCATCTTCACATTTATAATATTTGAACTTACTATCTATTCCAAGCCTCTGGTTGCCGACGCCATTGGGCCAGCGTTTCCAAATCGGCGGCATCAACATAGCCAGCCTTGGCTGCCTCGACCACCACGGCCTCGTAGTCTGAAATAGTGAAGAGTTTCACGCCTGCCTCGGCAAAGGCCCGCTCAGCCACGGGGAAACCATACGTAAAACTGGCCACCATCCCTGCCACTTCGCAGCCCTGCTGGCGAATAGCTTCGACCGCCTTCAGGCTACTGCCGCCCGTGCTTATCAAATCCTCGACCACCACTACGCGCCTGCCTGCCTCCAAACGTCCCTCTATGAGGTTTTGCATGCCGTGGTCCTTTGGTTTGGGGCGCACGTATACGAAAGGAAGGTCCAGCTCGTCGGCCACCAAAGCTCCCTGCGCAATAGCACCTGTGGCCACGCCGGCCACAACTTCGGCATCGGGAAAATGAAGCCGGCAAAGCTCCACAAGCGAACGTTTCACAAAGCTACGGATTTCGGGGTAGGACAGCAACTGACGATTGTCGCAATATATGGGCGACTTCCAGCCGCTGGCCCACGTAAAAGGCTCGGCCGGGCGCAACTTCACGGCACCCACCTGCAGTAATTGGGAAGCAAACTGTTGTTTCATGCGGCAAATTTAATCATTATTCTCAATTTATTACGTAACTTTGCGCAAAAGACTGCTGCGGCAGCCACCTTCGCCAGCGGTCATCAAGTTTAAGAACGAACATGTCAACAATCATATATCCTTCTCCTATTTTCGGTCCTGTCAGGAGCCGTCGCCTGGGAATTTCACTGGGCATTAACCTCATGCCTGGCGACGGAAAAATTTGCACCTTCGACTGCATTTATTGCGAGTGTGGTTTCAACAACGACTTTCGACCACACCTGCCACGCCCCAGCCGCCAGGAGGTGAAAAAGGCCTTGCAGTCGCAACTCGCCAAGATGCAGAGCGAGGGCCAGTTGCCCGACGTGCTGACTTTTGCCGGCAACGGCGAGCCGACTGTCCACCCCGACTTTGCCGGTATCATCGACGACACGATTGCCTTGCGCGACGAATTTTGTCCACAAGCCAAGGTGGCTGTGCTCAGCAACGCCACTCGCATCGGCAAGAAAGAAGTGAGAGACGCCCTCTTGCGCGTTGACGACAACATTCTCAAACTCGACACGGTTGACGAGGGATATATTCGCCTTGTTGACCGACCCACAGGCTCCTACAACATGGAGGAAATCATTGAATGCCTCAAGTTGTTTGAAGGACACGTGATGATACAAACCATGTTCCTGCATGGAACATTCAACGACCGCGATGTGAGCAACATCGGCCCCGAATTCGTAAATCCATGGTTGGAGGCTGTCAAGAGCATTGCGCCCGAAAAAGTGATGATCTACACCATCGATCGCGAAACGCCTCATCAAAAACTCACAAAAGCCCTGCCCGAAGAGCTCGATGCCATAGCCGAGCAAATCAGGCAGGCGGGATTAACCGTATCAGTGTCGTACTAATGAATTTCGTCGACCACATAGCACAAACCATCGACCGCGAAAAATTGTTTGTCGGCTCAAAGCGCGCAATTGTTGCGCTGAGTGGTGGTGCCGACTCCGTGGCCCTGCTGCGCGCCATGCTCTGCCTGGGCTACGAGGTAGTGGCCGCCCATTGCAACTTCGGCCTGCGCGGCAATGAGAGCCTGCGCGACGAACGCTTTGTAGACGATTTGTGCGCAAAACTCGGCGTGGAACTTCATTGTCAGCACTTCAATACTTCAGAAACGGCACAGCGCAGACACGTGAGCATAGAAATGCAAGCCCGCCACGAACGCTATGAGTTTTTCGAGGCTATTGCTGAAAAATTAGGCATCGACTCGGTGGCCGTAGCCCACCATCGCGACGACAACAACGAAACCATTTTGCTCAACTTGGCTCGCGGCACAGGCCTGGTTGGCCTTCGCGGCATGGACTACCGCAACGGACGAATTGTTCGCCCCATGCTCGACATGGCTCGAAAAGATATTTTAGACTATCTGCGCGCCATCGGGCAGGATTTCGTAGAAGACGGCACGAACTGCGACACTCGCTTCAAACGCAACCTGGTGCGACACGAACTGCTGCCCATGTTGCGCCGACTCAATCCATCGATAGACGACACGCTGCAACACACCGCCCAACATCTGCGCGAACAGGTAAAAATCTACGAGCAGGGAGTAAAAACAATGGCGGCAAATTGTATGACAAAAAGAGACAACGGCTTCGACATCTCGCTCAGCATGCTCAACAATAGCGGAGCCTCTGAAACCCTGCTCCACGAATGGCTCTCGCCCATTGGGTTCAGCCCCGACACCGTGGCCCGCATAGCCACTTCGCGCACCGGGAGCCTCTACGAAAGCGCCGACTACATGGCCACCCGAACTGCCCAGACCATTGAAGTGCGCCGCAAGCCTAGCTTCGTGGGTCTCAAGGCGCTACACTTAGGAGCCAACAAACTGCCCAACGGACTCACGATCCACGTAGAAGCCGAAACGGAGCACATCGACCCCGCCTCGCTGAAACACATGCCGCGCAGCGTGGCTTATATCGACGTCGAAAAACTGGGCATCAACCTCTGTGCAGACATCGATGTCGCGGCCTCGCTCTGTGTGCGCAGCCTGCAAGAGGCCGACCGTTTCACGCCACTGGGCATGCGCGGCAGCATGCTCGTTAGCAACTACCTGACAAACCGCCACCGCTCTCGCATTGACAAGCTCGAAGCCCTTGTCGTGCTGGCAGGCGAAAAGATAGCATGGCTCGTAGGCGAAACAATAGACACCCGCGCTGCCGTCGATTCAGAAAGCAAAAGAATCATAAAACTACGCATAGAATGAAACACCCATACCTTTTCCTTCTCGCCATCGCCTCCATTGTGTTCAGCGCCTGCGGCGAAGACCGCGCAGGCGAGCAGCCCTTCGCCCCAACCGTAAAGACAGTTTCGGCCATCAGCGAGGGCGACAGTTGCATAGTGGAGGGACAAGTGCTCACCTCGCCCAATAGTTCGATTACCGCCGTGGGCTTCGTGATTGGCAACGACACCCTTCAACATGAACTTGCGGCCGACAGCGTGATGTGGCAATTCAGCACCACGGCACGCAGTCTCGACGAGGGAGAATACTACGTCTGTGCCTTTGCCACCAACGGAATAGGCACCACCTATGGCGACACGCTTCGCTTCGAGGTGATCTACTAAAATCATCAGCACCTCGCCTTGAACTATCGGCCCAGCTGTTTCAACTATCGGCCCAATAGTTTCGCCTGACGCCGCGACAAAAAAATCCACATCGGGCCGATGATGCATAAACACACACCGCTTCCCCCTTATTGCAGAATTAAAGGATATGAACAAACACCTTAACAAAAACGACTCCACCATTGTCCGCACAAACTCGCCGAGAGCCTGGTTTTTGGCCACGCGGCCCAAAACTCTCTCGGGAGCCCTTGTTCCCGTAGTAGCAGCAACAGCCCTGGCCTTTGCCAACGGAAAGAGCAGTTGGGCAACAGCTTTTCTTTGCATGGCTTTTGCCGCCATTATGCAAATTGCCGCCAACTTCATCAACGACCTTTACGACTTCATCAAAGGCACCGACGGCGCCGACCGCCTGGGGCCCGAGCGAGCCTGCGCTCAAGGCTGGATAAAACCCGACGCCATGCGGCAAGGCATTGCCGTGAGCATTGCAATGGCCGTGATTGTGGGCCTCGGAGCGCTGGCCGCCAGCTTTCCCTACGACGAATTTCGCATGGCAGGCTCACAGCCACAATTCATCCTGCACTATGCAGGGCCCCTACTCGTCATGGGGCTCCTTTGCGTGGTCTTCGCCTTTCTCTACACCACATTGCTCAGCTACGTCGGGCTCGGCGACGTGCTAGTATGGCTCTTTTTCGGCTTCATACCCGTGCTGGGAACCTATTACGTGATAACCCACGCGCTGACAACCGAGGCCTGGATGCTGGGTGGGGCATGCGGACTGGTTATCGACACACTGCTCGCACTCAATAACTACCGCGACCGCGACACCGACCGCCAGAGCGGCAAGCGAACGCTCATTGCAGTCCTGGGCGAGCCGTTCGGGCGGTACTACTACCTTGGCGTAGGCATTGTCGGCTGTCTGCTGGCCATGATGCTGGGAAAAAGAGGATACATTGGCGCAGCCTTGGCCGTCACACCCTACCTGCTGCTCCACATAAGTGCCTGGCGCACCATGATACGCATCTTCAAGGGACGCGAACTCAACAAAGTGCTGGCTCTCACCTCACAAAATATTCTCATCTTCGGCCTGCTGCTGGCCATCGGACTGGCCATGCACACGCTATGAGCCGACGTAGCTGCCAAATGAGCCAAGTGAGTATTCTCATAACACCCTTTTCGTTACTGCGCTTTATTTATTACCTTTGCAGTCCAATCGAAAATTTATGACACACCATCACAAAAAAACGCCCCTCGTTTCCAAGGCTCTCCTCCTGCCCTTCGTGCTCATCACCTCACTTTTCGCATTGTGGGGCTTTGCCAACGACATTACGAACCCCATGGTGGCAGCCTTTCAAACGCTCATGGAACTCACGGCGGCAAAGGCCTCACTGGTGCAGTTTGCCTTCTACGGCGGATATGCCACGATGGCCATTCCGGCAGCCCTCTTCATTCGCCGTTTCGACTATAAGAGCAGCATCCTTCTCGGACTGGCGCTCTATGCCATCGGAGCCTTTCTCTTCATTCCGGCAGCCACTTTTCAGAGCTTCGGATTTTTTTGCGTCTCGCTCTATATCCTCACTTTCGGACTGGCCTTTCTCGAAACCACAGCCAACCCTTTCATCCTCTCATTGGGCAGCAAGGAAACTTCGACTCGGCGTCTGAACCTGGCTCAGGCCTTCAATCCTCTCGGATCGCTCTCGGGCATGGCCGTAGCATCGCTCATTGTACTTCCCAACCTGCTTTCCGACAAGCGCGACGCCGCCGGACAAGTGGTATTCCATACACTTTCAGAAACAGAAAAGGCCAGCATCCGTCTTCACGACCTCGCCGTCATTCGCGACCCCTATGTAGCCATCGGCATTGTGGTTCTGATTGTGTTCTTCATCATCGCCCTGACCAAAATGCCCAAGACAATGGACAAGAGCGAGCAACCTCGCATCGGCGAAACCCTCTCCCGACTATGGAACAACCACATCTATCGCGAGGGAGTCATAGCCCAGCTTTTCTATGTGGCCGCACAAATCATGGTGTGGACATTTATTATTCACTATGCCGACAACCTGGGCATCAACAAAGCCACGGCGCAAAACTACAACATCGTGGCCATGACGCTATTCCTGTGTAGCCGCTTCATCAGCACGGCCCTCATGAAATATGTCAACTCGCGCATACTACTCTGCGTTTTCGGCGTGGGAGCTTCCATGGCCACCATCGGCGCCATCGTCATTGTAGGCAAGGCGGGCCTCATCTGCCTCGTTTGCATCAGCGCCTTCATGTCGCTCATGTTTCCCACCATCTATGGCATTGCTCTCGAAGACGTAGACAGCAGCGACACCACTCTGGGTGCAGCCTTCCTGGTGATGGCCATCGTGGGAGGCGCCCTTATGCCACCGCTCCAAGGACTTCTCATCGACCAAGGCAGCATTGCGGGCCACCCAGCCGTGAATGCCAGCTTCGCCCTGCCGCTCCTGTGTTTCGTCATCATCACGGCCTATGGCCTGCGTGCCGCACGCCACAAAGCACACCACAAGTAAAACCTGCCGTCTCAACCCCTCAAGCCTCCCCTATGTTTGCCATCTTCCTCAATGCACTTGCCGTCATCGCAGGCTCCGCCATTGGCGCCCTTGCCAGACCTCGCCTCAACCCCAAGTACATTAACGTGCTCAACACGGCCATGGGACTGGCTGCCCTGGTGCTGGGTGTGCAAGTGGCGCTCGAGAACATGAACAAAACGCAATATCCTGCGCTCTTCATCTTTTGCCTCAGTCTGGGCGGTTTGCTCGGCACAGTGCTCCACCTCGACGAAAGAATGCTCAAGGCCACGCAGCGCATCTCTTCGTCAAACCTGAGCGAAGGCATTTTGGCAGGAGTTCTGCTCTGCTGCATAGGCACGCTCTCCATGATGGGTCCCGTAATGAGCGCGCTCTACGGCGACGACACCTATCTGATGACCGCGGCCACGCTCAACCTCGTCACGATGATAGTCATCGCCTCGCAATATGGCTTCGGAGTGGCACTCACCGCCATTGTCGTCTTCGCCTGGCAGGGCGGAATTTTTCTGCTGGCAAAGGTTTCGCAAACTTTCATCTCAGAAGAACTTGTGGGCGAGGTATGCCTTGTGGGAGGCATACTGATTTCGGCAGCCGGACTGGGCATTCTCAACATCAAAGACTGCAAAACAATCAACCTTCTGCCCGCCTTGCTCATGCCCTTCCTCTTCTATTTGGCGCTTCACCTCATCAGATGACAGCTTTGGCACAACCCAAAGTTTCGCAGCCGCACTGAAACCTACCACATACGAGCTAAAAGAAATTTCACCGTGGTGAAAAAGTTTTTTCACCCCGATGAGAAAGTTTTCCCACCACGGTGAAAAAGTTTTCTCACCGTGGTGAGAATTCATTCAGGCCAGCTTTCGTTTTTTTCAAAAGCACCCTGCAAGGCTTTTTCAAGCAACTCAACACAACAACTGGGCAAAAAAGTGTAAGCACATTTGGCCGCGCGGCAGTTTTAGACTATTTTTGCTACTCCAAACCCACTAAAATGGAAAGCAACTACATAGTATCGGCCCGCAAATACCGCCCACAACGATTTGAAGACGTTGTCGGCCAACAGGCCCTCACCACCACGCTGCGCAATGCCGTAGTGTCGGGCAAGCTAGCCCATGCCTATCTTTTTTGTGGCCCACGCGGAGTGGGAAAAACCACTTGTGCACGCATCTTCGCCAAAGCCATTAACTGCATGGAGCCAACGCCAAACGGCGAGCCATGCGAACATTGCGAGAGCTGCCAAGCCTTCGACGAGCAGCGCAACTTCAACATTCACGAACTCGACGCCGCATCGAACAACTCGGTAGAAGACATCCGAAACCTCATCAGTCAGGCACAGATTCCCCCGCAGGTAGGACGCTACAAAGTGTTTATCATCGACGAAGTGCACATGCTTTCGGCCGGAGCTTTCAATGCTTTTCTCAAAACGCTCGAAGAGCCGCCAGCCCACGTCATCTTTATCCTCGCCACTACCGAGAAAAACAAACTGCTGCCCACCATCCTGAGCCGATGCCAAATCTACGACTTTCGCCGCATGGAAGTGCCAGAAATTGTGGAGCACCTCAAATATGTGGCCACCGATGCCGGCATCACCTTTGAGGAAGAAGCGCTTAACATCATTGCACAAAAAGCCGACGGCGGCATGCGCGACGCCCTTTCCATCTTTGACCAAGTGGCGGGCTTTGCCGAAGGAAACGTAACCTACAAGAAAGTAGTTGAAGACCTCAATGTGCTCGACTACGAATACTACTTCACACTTACCGACGACCTGCTGGCATGCAAAATACCCGAATGCCTGCTCACGCTCGACACCCTGCTGCAGAAAGGATTTGATGCCCAAAACATCATGAGCGGTTTGGCATCGCACTACCGCGACCTGTTAGTGAGTCGCGACGTTCAGACACTGCCCCTGCTCAACGTGAGCGAAACCATCAAGGCGCGCTATCGGGAACAAGCCCAAAAGTGTGAGCCCCGTTACCTATATCGAGCCCTCAAGCTTTGCAACGACTGCGACATAAACTACCGCACATCGAACAACAAGCGCCTACTGGTTGAGCTCACGCTCATTCAGATAGCCCAACTCGCGGCTCCCGAGGGCGAAGACGGCCCGTCGTCCGGGCTTGGCCCTACACAAGTTTTAAAACCCATATTCCACAACACGCCAGCTCCGCAGAAAAAAGAAGGAGCTGCGCCCACCGCGCCGGTAAGTCAAGAGGCTGCCAGCACGAAATTGAGCCAAGCCACTGCAGCCCCACGCCCCAGCACGGCTCAGGCAGCCCCAAACACTGTGCCCAGTCAAACGGGCAGCAAAGCTCCTCGCCATGGGGCATTGTCGATAGCTTCAATAAAAGCAAGAAACCAAGGCAATCCCTCAGAAGCCGACAAGGCCACACCAACCAGCTCCACAACATTGGGCCCACAAGCCGACGAAAACACTGCCACGCCCCAAGAAAATCAGCCCTTCGATGCAGAAAGCCTTTGGGTGGCATGGATTAAATATTCCAACCAGCTACCCAAAAATCAAAAGGCAATGGCTGAGCGCATGAAAAACATGGTGCTCACCATCGCCGACAGCCCCCTCGTCGAAGTCACCGTTGACAGCGAATCACTGCTCAAACTGGTGAGGGAACTCGAAGACAGCATTTGCAAATTCCTGCGCACAGAACTCCACAATTCCTCCATCGCGCTGCAACTCAAGGTGCGCGAGCGACACGACGAAGGGCGAGTTTACACTCAGCAGGACATGCTGCGCGAACTCCAAAAGGACGACGCCATGGTGCAGAGCCTTATTAACGAACTTGGCTTAGAATTAGCATAATACACCATAATAATAAAACAAAGCATGAACAAATACATCACAGTAGCCTATGTGCTCGAATCGGTTGACGATGCGGGCCACCGCCATGTGGAAGAAGAAGCCACAGAAGAGCATCCCTATCAATTCATCAGCGGCATGGGAGTGGCGCTCGAGGCTTTCGAAAAGAAAATTGAGCCTTTGGCCGAAGGCGAAAGCTTTGACTTCACCCTCAGCGTTGACGAAGGTTATGGGCCCTACGACCTTGAGCACGTGGTGGAACTCGACAAAAAAATGTTTTGCGTTGACGGACGTTTCAACACCGAGACATTCTTCCCGGGTGCCATCATTCCTCTTGTCAATGCCGACGGCATGCGCTTCATAGGCCACATTCTTGAGATCAGCGACGAGAAGGTGAAGATTGACCTCAACGACACTTTGGCCGGAAAGCAGCTTCACTTCACCGGCAAGGTGATCACTTCGCGCCCCGCCACAGAGAAAGAAATCGAAAACTTGGTTAACCTGCTCAGCGGCGAAGACTGTGGTTGCGGATGCGGATGCGACCATGAAGGCGAAGGCGAAGGCTGCTGCCACGGGCATGGTGAGCACAAACACTGCCACCACGAACATGGCGACCACGGCGAAGGCCATTGCCACTGCCACCATCACCACGAATAAGGCCCGGAAAATTTTTCATAACAACCACCTACGCAAGTGCACCATGAACACATTTGGGAACATCTACCGACTCTCCACCTTTGGCGAAAGCCACGGCGCTGCCATTGGCGGCGTGGTCGACGGCATGCCGCCGGGCATAAAAATTGACCTCGACTTCATTCAGAGCGAGCTCGACCGTCGTCGGCCGGGCCAGAGCAAGCTTGTTTCGTCGCGCTCTGAAGGCGATCGCGTTGAGCTGGTGTCGGGAGTGTTCGAGGGGCTCTCAACTGGCACACCCATCGGATTTTTGGTTAGAAACACCAATCAACATTCGTCTGACTATGAAAACCTACGCCACGTGTTTCGGCCCTCACATGCCGACTTCACCTATCAAGCCAAATACGGCCTGCGCGACCACCGTGGCGGCGGCCGCTCATCGGCCCGCGAAACAGTGAGCCGCGTCGTTGGGGGAGCACTGGCCAAACTGGTTCTCAAAGAGCTGGGCATAGACACATGGGCCTACACCTCGCAGGTGGGAGATATTAAAGTTGAGAAAACCTACCTCGACTACGACCGTGCCGCCATTGAGCAAAACCCCGTGCGTTGCATCTGCCCCGAAAAAGCCATGCTTATGGCCGAAGCCATTCAGGCTGCCCGCACTGAAGGCGACACCTTGGGAGGCACCGTGACGGGAGTGATTAGTGGACTTCCGGCCGGCCTGGGCGAACCGGTATTTGGCAAGTTCCACGCCATGCTCGGCGCTGCCATGCTGAGCATCAACGCGGCCAAGGCTTTTGAAATAGGCGACGGATTCGACCTCGCTGAACTTAAAGGCTCTGAAGCTAACGACATATTTTGCACGACGGCCGATGGTAGAATTGGTACGCTCACCAATCATAGCGGAGGTGTACAAGGTGGCATTACCAACGGAAACGACGTGGTGTTTCGCACAGGTTTTAAGCCCGTGGCCACTCTGCTGAAGGAGCAACCCACCGTTGATACCGACGGACGGCCCACTACTTTTAAGGCTCAGGGGCGCCACGACCCTTGTGTGCTGCCTCGCGCCGTGCCTATAGTCGAAGCGATGGCCGCCATGGTGACACTAGATGCCCTACTGCTGCAACAATCGCGCAGCTGGCGCACTTAGAAGTATCTATCGTGCAGACAGTTTAAAGAGTTGAGCCGATGCTTTTAACAGTTGGCTCAACTCTTTTTTTTATTTGGCCTACGCCAAAAAGCAAGCGACTCAGGAGTCTTTCCTAAGTCGCTTGCTTAATTTTCAGGATTGCCCTATGCGATGGTGATGAGCACAGTGCCTTCGAGCACGCTTTCGCCAGCTTTCACGGCAATGCCAGTCACGGTTCCGTCTTGCTCGGCAGCAATGTTGTTTTCCATCTTCATGGCTTCGAGCACCACCACCGTTTCGCCTCGCTTCACTTGCTGGCCCACGGCAACCTTGATGACGGTCACTACTCCGGGGAGCGGAGCCTTCACGGGCATGCCGTCGCCTGCACCCTGAGGGGTTTCGGCGGCTTGCGGGGCAGCCTGGGCTACGGGCGCCGCTGCGGCAGGCTGCGCGGTGGCAGTCATGTCGGGAAGGTTGTCTTCGGTAAGCGTGGTTCCCAGCATGTCTACACTAAAAGGGATTCCGTTTACCACTACATCGGCGCGACCTTCGTTCAAGCTGTTGATTACCACTTCGTAGTCGGCACCATTTATTCGATATCGGTATTGTTTCATATTTATGTGGAACTTAATCTAAACTTAATAAGTGAGCGTATTGAACATATCGCTGGGATCGCCCCAGTGGCTGCGGTTTTTCCCGAGCGTAATCACGTCGGTCTCGTCGTCGTGCACTTCAATTTGCTCTTCCTCAATGAGGGCCAGGCTGATTACGGCTGCATAGTGGGCCATTTCCTCGCCCGAGAGTTCGGGAGCCACACCGTCGATGGTGAGCTTTGAGAGCGAACCGTTGAAGTCGTTGATTGTGATGCGGAGTAGCTTTCCGCCAATGTTGAAAATGAATGTCTTCACTGCTTAGTGGGTCTTAGAGTGGCACATTGCCATGCTTCTTAGCCGGACGCGTCTCTTTCTTGTTTTCGAGTTGGGCCAGGGCACGACATACGCGGAAGCGTGTGTTGCGAGGCTCAATCACGTCGTCGATATATCCGAACTCTGCGGCCTTGTATGGCGTGTTGAACAAATCGTTATACTCTTTCTCTTTTGCAGCCAGGAATGCCTTGGGGTCTTCTTGCTCTTTGGCGGCCTTTCCGTCGATGATGGCTACGGCGCCTGCAGCACCCATCACAGCTATTTCGCTCGATGGCCATGCATAGTTCAGGTCGGCTTTCAACTGCTTGCAGCCCATTACAATGTGGCTGCCTCCGTAGCTTTTTCGGAGCGTTACGGTGACCTTGGGCACAGTGGCTTCGCCATAGGCATAGAGCAATTTGGCACCATGGTCTATGACGGCGTTGTATTCCTGTCCTGTGCCGGGCAAGAAACCTGGCACATCGACCAGCGAAACTATGGGAATGTTGAAACAATCGCAGAAGCGCACGAAGCGAGCAGCCTTGCGCGAGGCATTGCAATCGAGCACACCGGCATAGACGCTGGGCTGATTGGCCACGATGCCCACGCTCTGACCGTTGAAGCGGGCAAAACCGATGATGATGTTGCGGGCAAAGTTGCGATGTACCTCCAGGAATCTTCCCTCATCGACAATGGCACCTATCACTTGGTACATGTCATAGGCTTGGTTGGGGTTGTCGGGGATTATCTCGTTGAGCATGTCTTCCTTGCGGTCGATAGGGTCGTTGCAAGGCACACGCGGCGCTTTTTCGCGGTTGTTTTGGGGAATATAGCTGAGAAGCTCGCGTATGAGGCTGGCAAATTCTTCTTCGGTCTTGGCCGTGAAATGGCACACGCCGCTCTTGGTGCTGTGCACGCTGGCTCCGCCGAGCTCCTCTTGGCTCACGTCTTCGCCGGTTACGGTTTTCACCACCTTCGGGCCGGTGAGAAACATGTAGCTCACTCCCTCTAGCATCACTACAAAGTCGGTCAGCGCCGGACTATACACGGCTCCGCCGGCACAGGGTCCGCATATGCCGCTGATTTGGGGCACTACGCCGCTGGCTTCGATGTTGCGCTGAAAAATTTCGCCGAATCCTGCCAGCGAGTTGATGCCTTCCTGAATGCGGGCGCCGCCCGAATCGTTAAGGCCTATGCAGGGCACGCCCATCTTGAGCGACTGGTCCATCACTTTGCAAATCTTCTGGGCCATGGTCTCGGAGAGCGAACCGCCGTTTACGGTGAAGTCTTGTGCAAACACGTAGACAAGACGTCCGCCTATGGTGCCGCTACCACACACCACGCCATCGCCCAGGAATTGTTTCTTTTCCATTCCAAAGTTATGGCAACGGTGCAGCTTGAACATGTCCATTTCTTCGAAGCTGCCCTTGTCGAGGAGCAAATCGATGCGCTCGCGGGCTGTGAGCTTGCCCTTCTCGTGCTGCTTCTGTATGGCTTTTTCGCCGCCGCCAAGGCGCGCCTTCTCGCGCATCTCGACAAGCTTCTTAATCTTTCGTTGCTGTTCGGTCATATATGCTTTTAAGATTTTAATTGATATTCTTTCGGATGATAGTAACGCCCTCCAAGGCATCGTCTCTTCAAAACAAAAGGGGCTACCCCCCGTTTTTGCAGCGCAAAGTTACGAAAAGAAGATGTGATATTCGAAAAATGAAAAATAGATTTCAATTAAAACGATGCTCCTGGGGCGATTTTTTATGTTTTCGAGCCAACTGTTTTTCCTGTCGGGCCAATTCTTTTTTCTGTCGGCTCAGCATTTTGAGAGAGGAGTTTGCCCTGCACTTTTTGGCACACAATTTTTAGGAACAAAGTGCCGAATTATCCAATTTTAAGCAGTACTTTTGCACACATTTCCATAGATAAGACTTTCAACGTTTCCTTCAAGATTTCTCCTACTTGCCACTTTAATTTTAAGGCCGCACGGTAGCTCAGCCCTGAGCGTTCCGACGGGAAAAATAAAGTAGTTACAAATCGAACTAAGCCTATATTACGACACGAAACACATGACCGAACAAGAGAAGTTCACCACACTGGGCGAAGAGCCCATAGGCAAATTACTCGTCAAATATGCCACGCCGGCCATCGTAGCCATGGCTGCGAGTTCCGTATACAACATCATCGACGGCATATTCATTGGTCAAGGCGTTGGCCCCGAGGCTATCATGGGTCTGGCGCTCACCATGCCAGTCATGTCGCTCACGGGAGCCTTTGGAGCCATGGTGGGCGTGGGCGGAAGCACACTCATGTCGGTACGCTTGGGGCAGAAGGACTACGAAGCCGCAAAAAAAATTCTGGGCAATGTGCTCATCATGAATGTTGCCATGGGTATTGGGTTGGGTTTGCTCCTGCAACTGCTGCTGGCGCCCATCCTTCGGTTTTTCGGAGCGAGCGACACCACGTTGGGCCCTGCCTACGACTTCATGACAGTCATTCTCATTGGCAATGTCGTTACCCACCTCTATCTTGGGCTCAACGCCTTGTTGCGCTCTACCAACCGCCCTCAAAAGGCCATGGTGGCCACCTTTGGCACCGTAATTATAAATTGCCTGCTGGCACCTCTTTTCATCTTCGTCTTCAAGTGGGGCATACAGGGTGCGGCGGCAGCCACCGTCATGGCGCAATTCATAATGCTTATATGGCAGATAAGGCTTTTCAGCAAGCCCACCGATATGATCCATATACAGCGCGAATACCTGAAATTCGACGCAAAGATTGTGCAGCAGTCATTGGCTATAGGCCTGTCGCCCTTTCTGATTAACCTGTGTGCCTGCCTCGTCACCATTCTTATGACCCGAAGCCTCTCGCACTATGGAGGCGACTATGCCGTGGGGGCCTTTGGCATTGCCAACCGCATCATATTCTTCGTATGCATGCTCGTCATCGGCCTCAACCAAGGCATGCAACCCATAGCCGGCTATAACTTTGGAGCAAGAAAGAACGAGCGCGTCATAGAAGTGCTTAAGAAAACTCTCATCTTCGGCACGGCCATCACTGTGGCAGGCTTTGTCATCACGGTCTTTTTCTCCGAACCCTGCGCAAGACTTTTTGCCAAAGATTCGCCCGAACTTGTCAGCATGGCAGCCCATGCCATGCGCCAGCTGTCGCTGATGTTTCCCGTTGTGGGGCTTTGCATTGTGTCGACAGCCTTTTTCCAAAGCATCGGAATGCCAGGCAAGAGTATTTTTCTCTCGCTCACTCGCCAGCTCATCTTCATTGTTCCCTCATTGTTGGTGCTGCCGCTGCTGAGAAGCGACAATCCCGTCGAAGGCATTTGGTTGGCCTACCCCGTGAGCGATGGCCTGGCCTTCATCCTTTCGTCTATTATGCTTTACCTTCAAGTTAAAAAATTCAAGAAACATGTCTGAGAACACTTACGTCATCAACATTGGCCGCTCACTGGGAAGCGGTGGACGCGTAATAGGCAAGCGCCTGGCCGACTACTTCAGAATAGCCTACTACGACAAGGAAATTCTTACGCTCGCCGCCGGCGAAAGCGGCCTGTCGCCCGACATTTTTGAGCGCAACGATGAGCGGAAAGGTTTTTTTCGCAGTGTCATCGGTTCTCTGGCTCCTATCATGAGCGGCGACTTTTATAACAACCAGTTGAGCGACGATGAGCTTTTTCGCATCCAAAGCGATGCCATTCGCAAGGCAGCTAACGCGCATTCGTGTGTATTTATTGGGCGCTGTGCCGACTACGTGTTGCGCGAGAAGCAGCGCAAGGTAAACATCTTCGTTGCTGCCGACGTCAAAGACCGCGCAGAGCGCATCATGCAAAGCCAGAAAATTTCGCTGAAGCAGGCTATGAAACTCATTGAGCAAGGCGACAACGCACGAGCCAACTATTATAATTTCTATAGCAACGGCACCTGGGGCGCCGCCGACACTTACGACCTCTGCATCAACTCAAGCACGCTCGGTATCGACGACACGTTTGAGCTTGTCAAGGAATTTGTCATAAAAAAAGTGCATCCCATTTTGCCCGAAGGCCGTGAAGCCGATATTCCCGAAATTTTTTAATCCCCCTCTCCACGATGAAACGCATAGGTCTGCTGAGCGACACGCACGGATATTGGGACAAGCGCTTTGAAAACCACTTTGCCGAATGCGACGAGATATGGCATGCTGGCGACATTGGCACGCTCGAGGTGGCAGAGCGGTTGCAACAGATTGCACCTCTTCGTGCGGTTCACGGAAACATTGACGGTGAAGACCTGCGACGCTTTTTCCCGGAAAAACTGCGCTTTAAGTGTGAAAACGTGACGGTTCTGATGAAGCACATAGGCGGATATCCCGGTCACTACGACGCATCGATTGCACAATCGCTCAGAAGCAATCCGCCCAACCTTTTCGTCAGCGGCCACTCACACATTCTGAAGGTGATAAACGACTCCCGGCTCGGATTGCTGCACATTAATCCAGGTGCAGCCGGCCTGCAGGGTTGGCAGCAAGTGAGAACCCTGGTGCGACTGAGCATAGACGACGAACGCATCTTCGACCTTGACATCATAGAACTGAAATGAAATGGACCGCATCCACATACCTAAGTCCTGACGGCCTGGTCTTTTTTTTACAGGGCCGAGGTTAAAAACTATTGGCTCAACAGTCTAAAATATCTCCGAGATAGCATGGGATTTCTCGGAGATATTTTTTTATTCTCCTCTTATTATTCACACTAAAACCATTAAAAACCATGAAAAAACAAAGAAACATTGGCGAGATTGCCGAATCGTGGAAAGCAAGCAAGCGCTCCTACGTAAAAGAATCATCGTTGGCGGCCTACAACCTGTTGCTTCAGAAACACATTGTGCCCTATTTTGGCAATGCCACCAGACTTTCTGCGGAAGATGTACAGAGATTTGTCGTAGAAAAGGCTGCACAAGGCCTTTCACGCAAAACAATTAAGGACATCGTGATGGTGTTGCGCATGATTGTGCGTTTTGCTTCCCAAAACAACGAACTATCGCCTGCCTGCTGGCAGATAAACATTCCCCAGACACAAGAAAAAGAAACCAACCGGGTGCTTTCGGCCGCCGACTACAGCCGATTTACAAACTACGTGCGCTCCCACATTTCGCTACGCAACCTCGGCCTGCTCATTTGCCTTTGCTCAGGCCTGCGCATCGGCGAGGTGTGCGGCCTTCAATGGGATGACATTGACACTCAGCGTGGCATCATCTATATCAGACGCACCATAGAAAGAATCTACTATATTGGCGATGGAGAGGAAGAGGGATGCTCACGCCTCATAGTCAACTCGCCAAAAACTGAAAGCTCAAAACGCGAGATTCCTCTCACCAACGATATCACCCAACTCATAAAGGCACTCAAAAAGTTTGCCATAGGCAGCAACTACGTGCTTACCAACACTTCGCAGCCGCTCGAACCTCGTAACTATCGCACATACTACGCCTCAATACTCAAAAAGCTTCGCATACCCAAATACACTTTTCACTCTCTGCGTCATAGTTTTGCCACGCGCTGCATTGAGACGGGAGCCGACTATAAGACGGTGGCATCAATCCTTGGTCACTCGAGCATCAACACTACGCTCAATCTCTATGTGCATCCCGGTTGCGAACAAAAAAGGAAGTGCATCAATAAAATGCTTCGCACACTGAAATAAAAATTTCTCCTTCTAAGGTCGAAGAATGAGGCCAATCATCACGATTGTGCCGAACAAAATGACAAAAAGAAAGGAGCCGCATTAATCCTGCAGGCTCCTTTTTATACTCATCGAGGCGGGCAAACCATACACTTGCCGCATGCCATTTCCTAGAACATCTTGTCGGGATAGGTTCCGGCCTCATGGAGAGCCTTGAGCTTTTCTACCACCTCGGGACGGTCTTCTGGATAAGTCACACCAAACCATTTGCTCGTGGTGTCGAGCACCTCACATGTAGCAGTTTTGTCTTTGATGAGTTTATCGACCATCAAGGGTATAAAGAATTCGCTCTTCAAGTTCTCAATGTTCTTGGGGTCGCTCAAAAACGACTTGAAGAATTCACGCGAATGGGCAAAATAATCGGGAGTGAAGCCCCAGAAATTCATCGACACGGGAGTGGTGTCGGGAATGGGCACCCATGTTTCGCCATCGTCGTCGAGATATTTCACCACGCCTTCAAAGCGCTGAATTTTGGTGCGTTCCACCACACTGGTGAGCAAGTGCTTCTCGTCGTTTGCACAGATGCCGCGGCTCACAGTGCCGCTCTCGCTTAGCGTATTGCCCACACGGAAACCAACCATGGCATATTTCCCTTTAGAGCCGTCGGGCAATTCGCTCAGGAACTTGCCCATCACGCGGAAAGCATCTCTGTCATAGAAGTCATCGCAGTTGATCACCGCAAAAGGCTCCTTAATGGCATCTTCGCCCATCATCACGGCATGGTTCGTGCCCCAAGGCTTCTGTCTTCCTTCAGGTACTTTAAAGCCCTCGGGGAGTGCGTCGAGCGATTGGAACACCACTTCGCAAGGAATGTGGCCTTCATACTTTGAAAGCACAATGCGACGGAAATCGTCCTCAAAGTCTTTGCGAATTACGAAAACTAATTTACCAAAGCCCGCATTGATGGCGTCGTAGATTGAGTAGTCCATAATGGTTTCGCCGTGAGGGCCCAGACCATCAAGCTGCTTCAGGCCGCCGTAACGGCTACCCATGCCAGCTGCGAGCAGAAAAAGAGTAGGTTTCATATTATATGAGATTTAAGTTGGATAGATATTATTATCGCTTTGCGGATAGCAAAGTTACAAAGTTTTTGAAAAACTCTCCACTTTTGCAGATTTTTTTTAGCCAACAGCAATTTTTCCATACTTTTGCAGTGGCTGATTTTCTTAAATGACCACTTATTTTTTTCATCTCCCCTACACAATATTATATATGTCTCCATCGCCACTACTCAACGAACACCACAAACAAGAGTTTGCACCTGCCCACACGGCTGAGCACCTGCTCAATCAGACTATGGTAAGAATGTTTGGATGCGAGCGCTCCCGAAATGCCCACATTGAGCGCAAAAAAAGCAAAATCAGTTTTGACTTGCCTGCTGAGCCCAGTGCGGCCCAGGTTGAGTGCATTGTGTCTCGCATGAACGAACTTATTGAGGCCGATCTCCCCGTCGGTTTCGAATTTTGCCGGCAAGACGAACTTCCCAAAGAGATTTCAAAGGAACGCCTTCCCGAAGGAGCCAGCGACATGGTGCGTATTGTTCGCATTGGCGACTACGATGTGTGTCTTTGTGCGGGGAATCATGTGAAAAGCACAAGAGAAATCGGTCAATTTGTACTGCTCGGCACAAATTGGGACGAGCAGCGCAAAAGCTTTCGCATTCGCTTTAAGCTCGTAGGTGCCAACGAGGGCTAATTCTTTGCTGCAAGTTTTTCTGAAATCAAATTCCCATCCATTTGGCCACGGCCTCGGCACACCTCTCTCCGTCTATGGCGCTCGATACTATACCCCCGGCATATCCTGCTCCTTCGCCACACGGAAAGAGTCCGCTTACTTCTACACTCTGTAGCGTATCGGCATGGCGCACGATACGTACGGGGCTCGAAGTGCGTGTTTCAGAGGCTATGAGCAGTGCTTCGTTTGTAAGAAAGCCTTTGGAGCGCCTGCCAAACTGGAGAAATCCGTCCTGCAGACGCTTCGTCACAAACCGAGGCATCCAAAAATGCAGGGGCGAAGCCACCACACCCGGGCTATAGCTGCTCCGCGGCAGTGCATCGCCACTCAACCTCCCCTTCACAAAGTCATACATTCGCTGGGCAGGCGCCGTCTGTTTGCGGCCGCCCTGAAGCCACGTCATACGCTCCACGGTCTCTTGCAGATAAAGCATGCGCAAGGGGTCGTTGGCTGCAAAATCGGGAGCGCCAGCTTCACTGAGAAATTGTTGGAGTTCGCCGTCCACATCCTCGGGGCGTGTTTCGACCACCATGCCGCTGTTGCTCCAAGCCGAGCCACGGTTGCTGGGACTCATGCCGTTCACCACCACCTGCTCGGGACCGCTGGCAGCAGGCACCACGAACCCGCCGGGACACATACAAAAGCTGTACACCCCACGTCCGCCGCTCTGCATCACATAGCTGTATTCGGCTGCGGGCAAATAGTTGCCGCGCCCCTCGCGACTGTGATATTGTATGCTGTCGATGAGATGCGACGGGTGCTCGAGCCTCACACCGATGGCCAAGCCTTTAGCCTCGAGGGCAATGCCGGCCTTGTTTAAATAGCGATAGACATCGCGGGCACTATGACCGGTGGCCAAAATCACGGGGCCACGATATTCGCGTCCACTGGCTGTTCTCACGCCGCAAGCCACCCGCTCGCGCATCAAAATGGCTTCAACGCGCTCGCCGAAACAGACTTCGCCACCGCTCTCTATGATTTGCGAACGCATGGCTTCGATGACACCGGGCAACTTGTCGGTTCCTATATGAGGATGGGCGTCGCAAAGGATGTTGGTCGAGGCTCCGTGCTGGCAGAATATGCGAAGGATGCGTTCCACGTTGCCTCGCTTCTTGCTGCGCGTATAAAGTTTTCCATCGCTAAAGGCTCCTGCGCCTCCCTCTCCGAAACTATAGTTGCTTTCGGGGTCAACGTGATGAAGCCTTGATATTTTGGCAATGTCCTTGCGGCGCTCATGCACGTTTTTCCCGCGTTCGAGCACTATGGGGCGCAATCCGAGTTCTATGAGACGCAGGGCAGCAAAGAGACCACCGGGGCCAGCTCCCACTACGACCACGCCAGGCGCACCAGAAACGTCGGGATAGACCACGGGCTCGTAGTCTAACTCCGGCATCGGCTCTTCTACGTAGACATCGACCATGAGGTTTACCACCACCCGACGCTGTCGGGCATCGATGCTCCGACGCCGTATTCGAAAGCCGGAGAGTTGCGAAGCGTCAAGGCCAAGTTCGGCCACAATGCGCTGGCAGAGCAGCGGCTCTTGGGCTGCTTCGCGAGGACTTGTCTGAAGTTGAAGTGTTGTTTGCAAATTGTGCTGATGTCTGCGATTATCTTGGTTTGTGTAGGCAGCTTCTTAATTCTCTCTTACCCGAAAAGGTTGCGCAGGGCTTCCTCCACCCTGCTTACTGGAACGAGCTCTATTTGTGTATGCGAGCTATCGAGCCCTTTCAGGTTCGACGCTGGCATTATCATGCGCTTAAACCCTAATTTCTGAGCCTCGCCAATGCGTTGTCCTATACGCGATATGGGGCGTATTTCGCCACTGAGTCCCACTTCGCCTGCCATGCAGACGTCGCGGTCGATGGGAGTGTCCACGTTGCTCGACAATACGGCGGCTATGACGCTTAGGTCGATGGCTGGGTCGCTCACTCGGATGCCCCCGGCTATGTTTAGGAACACGTCCTTTTGAGCCAGTTTGAAGCCCACGCGTTTTTCGAGCACGGCCAAGAGCATGTTGAGGCGTCGAGTGTCGAAGCCTGTAGAGGTGCGCTGCGGAGTGCCATAGGCTGCCGTGCTCACGAGAGCCTGTGTCTCTATGAGGAAGGGGCGCACGCCCTCTATTGCCGAGGCTATGGCCACACCGCTGAGTTCGCGACTCTCGGCTGTGAGCAGCAGGCCCGACGGGTTCTCCACGGGTTGCAGTCCGTCGTTGCGCATTTCGTAGATGCCAAGTTCGGCCGTGCTTCCGAAGCGGTTCTTGATGCTTCTGAGCACACGATAGTAGTAGTGGTTGTCGCCCTCAAACTGCAGCACGGTGTCGACAATGTGTTCGAGAATTTTAGGTCCGGCTATGCTTCCGTCCTTGGTGATGTGGCCTATGATGATGACGGGAATGTGCGACTGCTTGGCATATTTGAGGATGCTGGCAGCACATTCTCTGACCTGTGTGAGCGAGCCTGGCGCGCTGTCGAGGGTCGAGGTGTAGATGGTTTGTATGGAGTCGATGACAACGACGTCGGGCTTCACGTTTTTGAGCTCTGCAAAGATGCGCTCGAGCTCGGTCTCACAAAAGAGCACGCAATGTCCTGCCTCGGTGCCTATGCGGTCGGCACGCAGCTTGATTTGGTGTTCGCTCTCTTCGCCGCTCACGTAGAGTATGCGCTCTTGCTGCATGCGCAGGCAGGTTTGCAGCAGGAGGGTTGACTTTCCGATTCCTGGTTCGCCGCCGAGCAGGGTGAGCGATCCGCGCACCAGTCCACCGCCCAGCACTCGGTTGAGTTCTGAGTCGCACACATCGATGCGGGGCTCTTCGTGGGCCGAAACTTGCGACAGCACGATGGGCTTGGCTCTGCGTTCGCCGCCGGGCAACGCCTCGCTCACGCGCGCCGAGGCTGCCGACACGCGTGTTTCGGGGGCTATGGTGATTTCCTGAAAGGTGTTCCACTGGCCACACGCTGGGCATTTGCCCACCCACTTGGCCGACTCTTGTCCGCAATTGCTGCAAACGTAGGCTTTTCTGGTTTTTGGCATGGCAGCAACAGGCTATCCGAGCACTCCGAGGGCGGTGCGCAGTTCCACAAGCTCGGCACGTATGGCACGCAAGCGTTCCACGACTTCGGTTTCTTGCTGCACTCCTTCTTTGTTTTTCTTCAGAATTTCGCGTGCGGCGGCTATTTTGAGCCCGCGGCCTTTCACCAGATTATAGATGATGCGTATTTGCTCAATATCTTCCTTCGTATACTGACGCACGTTGCGGCCCGACTTGCGCGGATTGATTTGTTTGGGAAATTCTTTCTCCCAAAAGCGCAGCAGGGTTTCGTTCACACCAAAAATTTTGGCCACCTCGCCTATCGAATAATAGAGCTTGAGGTCTTTGTCTAAGTTGAGCATAGGCTTTTGCGTTGTTTGCGGCGAAGATACGAATTATTTGGAAATCGGAGGCCCTTCTCTGCATTTTTCGAAAGCGGTTTCTCTCCCAAGTGCCTCAACTCAAGACAACGGCGATGCAGACTTTTTGAAAACGATGGGGCATGCCGGGCAGAGGGTTGGCTCAATTCTCTGTTCTGTCGAGCCAACTGTTTTTTCTGTCGAGCCAACTGTTTTTTTTGTCGGGCCAACTGTTTTTTGTATTTTTGCTGTCGAATGGTTCGCCCGCCGCCCGCTTCTCTTTATGGGGCTGGCTGTGGACGCCAAGAGGGAATGCCGTGCAAGTCGGCAACAGTTCCCGCTGCTGTGAGTTCTTTTTTATGGTTCCGATTTTTGCCCCAGAGGCAAAGCCACTGTGGCCAAACGCGGCGAGCGTGGGTTTAGAGTCGCCTGCGGCGTTGGGCAGCAACACGGGAAGGCATCGGAACACGAACGAGTCAGAAGACCTGCCATTCGTCTGCCCGACTGCGGCTCTCTGCGAGCTGCGCCAGTCGCTTTCTTCGGGAGTTAAGAGATGCGGCATCCTCACACACACGCGCCATGTCTGCAAAATGGCAACACGGCCCGGCTTGCCTCTAAGCGAGCCTGCCATGTGTCCTTTTGCGATTGGGTCATTGCTGACGTGAGAGGGACGGACGGTCGGCATAACGCATTTATTCATCTCTAAAAACTCTTTTCTGTTTCTTATGAAAAAACTTTTTTTCTGGTTTCTTGGTCTGACGCTCACAGCTGCGGGCCTCTCTTCGTGCGAAGATTCCAACGACAACGACGCTCCTGCCCAGCCTGTCTCGCGCGGAGCATTTGTGATTAATCAAGGCCTATGGGGCCGCAACAATGCCTCGCTCGGCTACATCGACTTCGAGAGCGGCACGGTTTCAAACTGTGGTCCGCTTTCCGACACTCCGCAAGGCGGCGTTGCAGTGGGGCAACACGCCTATGTGGCCTGCTTTGGCTCCAACCTCCTGAAGGTGGTCAACATGGCCACGCAGCAGGTGGAAGACAGCATTCGGGTGAGCGCTCCCCAGGCTGTGGTGTCGACACAGGGCAAACTCTATGTCGTGGGAGCCGACTCCGTGTTTTGCATAGACCCCAGCTCAAAGCGTATCACGGATGCGCTCTATGTAGGTCCAAACCCCTATGGCGCCGTGGTGGCCAACGGGTTTATCTACGTAACCATTGGCGGAACCTATGGCGTCTTCACCGACGGTAATCGCATCGTGAAGGTCGACCCTCACAACCTCACTCCCGCCGGGAGCAAAGAAATCAGTGTGGGCACCAATCCCTACAATCAGATGGCCGCCGATGCCTCGGGCAACGTCTTCGTGGTTTGTTCGGGAAACTACAGCGACATTCCCTCTACCGTTTATCGCATTTCGCCTGCCGACGTGGCCACGGCCTTCTGCCCCGGCACCTACATTGCCGCCAAAGACCACACGCTCTTTGTGGTTCACTCCACCTACGAAGGCAGTCGGCCCGCGGTTAGCTATGCCACCTGCTCCACCCTTTCGGCCACGGCCGATACTCACCCCTTTGGTACGGGCAGCATGCCGACCAATCCATCGTTCATTACCGTCAACCCCCATTCGGGCCATGTATTTGTGGGCCACACCGATGCCGGCTACGATGCCGAGGGAGGCATCCACGAATACTCCGCCGAGGGAGTGCTCCTGAATTCATACAAAGCGGGCTACAACCCCTTTGCCCTCATCTTTGAATAAGCGATTGCGCCCCGCCCGGGCTCCGCTGACTAAGGCTGCATCTGTCCATCGAGGCAGGGGCAGCCTCTTTTTTAGGCCGAGGCGCGGCTAATCCGCAATAAATGTGTAACTTCGCCCCGTCAAATTTCAATTCCGAAACATGAAAATAGCCTTGATAGGATACGGCAAAATGGGCCACATGATTGAGGAAATAGCCCTGAGCCGCGGACACGAAATAGTGTGCATCATCGACATCGACAACCAGGCCGACTTCGAAAGCGATGCCTTTCGAAGCGCCGATGTGGCCATAGAGTTTACTTCGCCCACAGCAGCCTACGACAACTACCTGCGCGCCTTTGCACAAGGAGTGAAGGTGGTGAGCGGCTCCACTGGCTGGATGGCCAACCATGGGGCCGACGTGGAGCGCCTGTGCCGCGAAGAGGGCCACACCTTGTTTTGGGCCTCCAACTTCAGCCTGGGTGTTGCCATATTCAGCGCCGTCAACAAAAAGCTGGCCAAGATCATGAACGCCTTTCCGCAATATAACGTAAGCCTGCAAGAGACCCACCACGTTCACAAGCTCGACGCCCCCAGTGGCACGGCCATCACCCTGGCCGAGCAAATTGTGGAGCGTCTCGACCGCAAGAAAGGCTGGCAGAAAGGCGTGGTCTTCAAGGCCGACGGCATGCGCGAGGGAACCACAGACTGCCCCGAACAAATGCTGCGCGTCGATGCCGTGCGCCGAGGCGAGGTGGCTGGCATACACACCATTACATACGACAGCCCCGAAGACACCATCAGCATCACCCACAGCGCACACAACCGCCGAGGCTTCGCGCTGGGAGCCGTGCTGGCTGCCGAATTCACGGCCACCCACTCCGGACTGCTCACCACCGACGACCTCTTCGAATTTTAGACTTCACAAACAACAACAACGCATATTCTTCTTCACAATATGACTTTCGAAAAACCAAAAACCGGTGCCATTGTGCGCTGCGCAATCTTTGTGGTGCTCTACCTGCTCTTCCTCTATTGGGTGGGCTCGTGGTGGGGACTGCTCGTGGTGCCTTTCATCATTGATGCCTACATCACCAAATTCATTCCCTGGACATGGTGGCGCAAGTCGGAAAACCGCACCGTGCGCACCGTCATGGGATGGGTCGATGCCATTGTCTTTGCACTGGTGGCCGTATATTTTATCAACCAATTCTTCTTGCAAAACTATGTCATCCCCTCAAGCTCGCTCGAAAAGACGTTGCTCACAGGCGACTACCTGCTGGTGTCAAAAGTAAGCTACGGCCCGCGCATACCGCAAACGCCGCTCTACATGCCACTGACGCAACACACCATGCCACTGACTGGCAGCAAGTCGTATCTGGACAAACCGCACTGGGACTATCGGCGGGTGAAAGGCCTGGGCCATCCCCAGCTGAGCGACATCGTAGTCTTCAACTATCCATCGGGCGACACCGTGGCGCTTGCCGCCCAAAACCAAGACTTCTACCGACTGGCCTACCAAATTGGCGACCAAATCACCGAGGGCCTCGCCGCCACGCTCAACGATTCGAGCAGCTACGAGGAGCAGCAAAGCCTCTATCGCCGCATCTATGAGACTGGACGCGCCTACATCGAGGCCAACCCAGAGCAGTTCGGCAAGGTGGTGAGCCGCCCCACCGACCGCCGCGAAAACTACGTGAAGCGCTGTGTGGGACTTCCGGGACAAACGCTCGAAATTCGCAACAACATTGTCTACATAGACGGCACCCCTCTGCCCGAGCCCAAAGAGGCACAATATGTGTACGAGGTGACGTTCAAAAGCTATCTCGACACTGAGCTGAAACACGAACTTGGCATCACCGACGAAGACATGGAGACGCACCTGGCTGGCACCAACACCTATCTCATGCCGCTCACGGCCAATGTAAAGGCCTACTTCGAAAGCCATCCCGACCTGGTGGAGAGCATAGCTCCCGCCCAGCCTGCCGCCGAGTGGCTCTATCCGCTCAACAAGCGCACAGGTTGGACCACAGCCAACTACGGCCCCATCTGGATTCCCAAGAAGGGAGCCACCCTGCCCCTGTCGCTCGACAACCTGCCCCTCTACGAACGGTGCATCCGCTCCTATGAAGGCCACAGGCTCGAAGTGAAAAACGGCACCATCTACATCGACAACAAGCCAGCCCAAAACTACACCTTCGAGCTCGACTACTATTGGATGCAAGGCGACAACCGCGACCGCAGCGCCGACTCACGCTTCTGGGGCTTCGTGCCCGAAGACCACATCGTGGGCAAACCTCTCTTTGTGTGGCTTTCGCTCGACAAAGACTATGGCCTGTTCGACGGCAAAGTGCGCTGGAACCGCCTTTTCAAGTGGGTGGCAAAAATCGACTAACCGCTCCTCCCCTCACATCCCGGCTACAACAGAAACCCTGCCACCACCTTAAATAAAAACTATCCGACGTGAAATTTTTCAAAACATACATACTGCCCCTTTTTGTGGCACTGCTGGTCATTGTGGGCCTGCGCACATTTGTGGTGACGCAGTATGTGCTGACCGACTCCACCGCCGCTCCCACCGGACTGATGGCTGGCGACCGCGTGCTGGTGAACAAGCTGGCCTATCTGCAGGGTCGCTCGCCCATCAGGCAATATGTAGCCTATCGTCTGCCCGACAACAACCAGCACACCACGATAGACCGTTGCCTGGCAGCCCCGGGCGATACCGTATACTGGCATCCGGGAGCCAAGCAAATCAGCCTGAAACGCAAAACGTCCAAGGACCTCATGGCCATAGTGCCCAAGGGCCACTACTGGATGGAACGAGGCAGCAACTCCTATGGGTTCATTTCGCGCGCACTGCTCGTGGGGCGTGCCTTCGTCGTTAGCTATAGCGTGAAAAGCGACTATAGCATTCTGCCTTCCATGCGTGGCGGACGCTGGTTCAAGAAACTCTAACTTCACAGCCCCCTTGCCTATGATCTTGCTCACGTCGGCCTATCTGGCTCCGGTGCAGAGCTACACCAAACTCTTTTGCTGCCACCACGTAGTGGAGGAACGGTGCGACCACTTTGTGAAACAAACCTATCGCAACCGCTGTCTGATTGCTGCCGAGAGCGGGCCGCTGGCTCTGAGCATACCCATTGTGCATGGAGACGGCCTGAAACCATGCACCCGCGATATTCGAATCAGCGACCACGGCCGATGGCGCAGCCTCCACTGGAACGCCATTGTGAGCGCCTACGAAAACAGCCCCTTTTTCGACTACTATGCCGACGACTTCAGGCCGTTCTACGAAAAGTCGGCACCGCGCTTTCTCGTTGATTTCAACGAGGCTCTCGAACATACCGTGTGCAATCTGCTTGAATTCGAACCGCAAAAAACCATCAACGACACCTCTTACATAGAGCCCCGGCTCAACGACCCCTCCTTCATTGACCTGCGCGAAACCATTCGGCCCAAGGTGAGCATAGACGACCCCCACTTCAGGCCCGTGGCCTACTATCAGGTGTTTGCCCAGCGAAACGGTTTCCTGCCCAACCTCAGCATCATAGACCTGCTTTTCAACATGGGACCCGAAGCACGCCTGGTGCTCCGGCAGAGCTTCCGCGAATAAACCCAGACTTAAGACACAAAAAAAGTTCGGAGCTATTTCGAAATAGCTCCGAACTTTTTTAAACTACTGACGCACTTTTTCAAAATATCTCCGACCTCGTTTTTTGCAGCTCTTTTCAGAGCCCTGCGCTAAGTTCTGTGCCTTTGTCTTTAAGAACAAGTTCTTCAGCCTAAGTCACATTCCTCATCGCTTCACTACGTTCTTCCAAACCTCAAAAGAAAAACCCTGCTTCGCAGAAAAACCTTAGCCAGCGTAAATATTGTAAATACCTATTTTGTTTTTTAGGCAATTGCCGATGGTTTTTCGCACTGCGCAAAACAGGATGCACCTTAGCATAGTTCAAACCAGTTTGACTCTGCATTCGGTTTTCACTGTTTTTCTTTTTGAAAGTTATGTCATCCGATAGGATGTGTTCTGATGTTGGTAAGAAGATGATGGAAGCTTGCTTACAATCAGATTC
>CADBQP010000017.1 GCA_902796835.1 uncultured Bacteroidales bacterium | reverse complement strand
TACGGCACGGTCGTTTTCGGCCATCTTCACGCCCCACATGATGTTGTTGGCCTCGAGGGTGTTGAAGCCGGGCATGCCTGCCTCGTCGAGCGACAGGGGTGTGAATCCTCCGTTGTTGATGACGTCTTGTGCATCGGCCTTGGCCTCGTTGAACATGTTCATTACGAGGTATACGCGGGCACGGAGACCCTTGGCGGTGTAGAGGTCGATGTAGCGCTTGTCGGCACGCTGATAGCTGTTGCCGGTGAGAAGGGTTACAGCTTCGTTGAGGTCGGCCAGGATTTGGTCGTAAACCTGCTGCACGGTGCTGCGGGCGCAACCGTTGGCTGCGGCTTCGTCGGCATTGGTGTCGAGAATCAGGGGCACACAAGGCTTGCTTTCATTGCCTTTGTAGGTGAACTGGAAGAGCTGTGCCAGGTTGAAGTAGGAGAAGGCACGTGCGGCCACACCCTGTGCACGATAGAACTTCAGGTCGTCGGTGGCAGCGTCCGAAGCAGCCGTTTCGGCGCTTACGAGGGCGCAGACATCGTTGGCAGCCTTAATCTGGTTGTAGAGCGGGCCCCAGATGTAGTTCACCATATAGTAGCTGTAGTCTATGTCTTCATAGTCAAGATAGTAGTTGAACCAGTTGTAGCCGGTGTTGAGTCCCACGAGGTCTTGACCACGGTGTTCGAGTGCCAACATGATGGCGGGATAGCCAAAGTCGTTGTGGCGGTCGCCAGCCATTTGGTTATATACGCCATAGGCAGAGAAGGCACCTGTTACAGCAGCTTCCATGCGTTCGGGAGCCACGGCAACCACATCATTCTTCTGTTCAGCCGATACGGCCGTACCAGTTTGGCTCTGGAAGTGCTGGTCGAGTTCGAGCTCGGAGCAACTGTTCAGACCCGAAACGCCAACGAGCAGAGCGGCAGCAATTTTCAGATATTTTGTAGTCATAGTGTCTGTTCTATTTTAGTGGTTACACAATGTTATTAGAAGCTCACTTTCACGCCGAATGTAACGGAACGGATGGGGGTATAAACGCCCGAACCATCGGTTGAGTAGCGTCCCTGACGGGGGTCGGCACCCTTGCGGGCACAGAAGAGAGCCACATTGTCGGCAGCACCATAAACGCGTACGCCCGAGAGTCCAATCTTCTTCACCAGGTTGGTGGGCAGGTTGTAGCCGAGCATAATGTTGTTAATGCTGAGGTAGTTAGAGGATACCAGGAAGCGGTCGCTCATTTGGTTGGCGTCGGTGTCGCTGGTGTTCAGACGAGGCACGTTGGTGTTGGGGTTCTCGGGCGTCCATGCCTTGAGAATGTCCTTGTGCCATGCACCACCGAGTTCGCTGGCGCGGCCGGAGTGCATCATGGATGCATAGGTGTAGTCATACATCTTGCCGCCGAGCTGATAGCTGAAGCCCATTTGGAAGTCGAAGCCGTAGGCCTCTACGTTGAAGCCAAATCCACCGAATACGTCGGGGGTGAGGTCGCCGGTTACGACGCGGTTGGTGCTTTGGGCAGTCAGGTAGTCGTCGGTTGCATATTCAGTGCCGGGGATGGCATTGCCGTCCGCGTCGGTCTGGGCTGCCCAGTAGAGGGCCTTACCAGTGTTCTTGTCAACGCCGGCATAGCGAACGATGTTGAGGCGGTCGGGCGTTTCGCCTTCCTTCCACCATGTGGTGCCGCTCTTGTATTCGCCATTGTCCTCGAGCAGGTCGATAATCTTACGCTTGGCAAACGTAGCGTTCACGTAGGCGCTGGCGGTTACGTCCTTGGTGTCGACGAACTTCGAGTTGAGTTCGATTTCGAGACCGGTGTTGCGCAGTGCACCGAAGTTTACGGGAATTGAGCTATAACCGTACGAGCGGGCCACACTCTTGTTGTAGAGCATGTCGGTGGTCTGACGGCTGTAGTATTCGATGCTACCGCCGAGGAGGCCGTTCCAGAACATGAAGTCTACACCTACGTTGAAGTTGTTTGAGGTTTCCCAGGTGAGGTCCTTGTTACCCTTCTGCAGGAGTGTACCGTCGGAGAACACACCGTCGGAACCTGTGGCACGGAACCAGTCAATGTAGTAGGGGTAATAGCTCAGAGCGAGGTTGTCGTTACCATTCTGACCGAACGAGGCGCGGAGCTTCAACATGTTGATCCAAGCTTGGTCTTGCATGAAGTTTTCCTTGGCAATTTCCCAAGCGGCGCTGACGCTCCAGAAGGTGCCCCACTGGTGGTCGGGGTGGAAGCGCGACGATCCGTCACGACGTATGCTGGCCGAAGCGAAGTATTTTTCGTCGTAATTATAGTTGGCACGCATGAAGTAACCCTGCAGCTTGTATTCGTTGTAGCTGCCGTAGCCGAGACGTCTGTCGATGGCATTGTTCACTACCCATGCGCGGGGGTCGTATAGGTTGTAGCCGATGGCGTCTACGCCTTCGGAGGTCGATTTGTAGTATTCGTAACCGGCTACGGCATCAACGTGGTGCACGTCGGCAAAGTCGATGGTGTAGTTGGCCAGAATCTGGTGGGTGAGGGTGGCACCGCGGCTGAAGGTCTGATAGGCACTACCGCCGTCCTGGGCGCTTTGTCCGTACCAGGGGTTGCCATAGTCGCGATAGCGAGTGTTGCCGGTGCGCACACCAAGACGGTATGTCAGGTCGAGGCCCTTCACGGGGGTGATGGTGGCATACCACTTCGAGTCGAAGATGTCCATGAGATACTTCGTGAAGTTGTAGGTCAGGTCGCCGGTGGGGTTCGAAATCGACATGGTGTTACGGGTGTAGGGCGTGCTTTGGCCATCTCCGTAGTCATACACTTTCTTGTTGGTGCGTGGGTCGATCATGATGTTGCCGTTGGCATCGCGTACGAACATGGGATAAACGGGACCCATGCGGTAGGCCATGCGGAAGGCGTTGCCCGACGAGTTTGTGGTTGTCTGTTCGCCGGGGTAGCGGCTCTCTACGTTAGAGTAGGAGAGGTTGGCGCCGAGCTTGAGCCAAGGCTTGAGCTGATAGTCTACGTTCAAGCGGGTAGACAGACGGTCGAAGCCCGATTTCTTGATGACACCCTGGTCGTTTAGATAGGAGGCGCTGAAGTAGTAATGCAGCTTGTCGGTACCTCCGCTCACGGTGAGGTTGTATTCCTGACGCAGGTTGTTCGAGAAGGTCTCGTCTTCCCAGTTGTCGGGTTTGTAGAAGTAGGTGCCGTCGGAATATCCGAGTGTGGCATTGGGGTTGATCTTGCCGTTCATACCCACGAGCAACTCGCCTGTGGGAACGGTGTAGATGGGGTAGCCAATGGAGCTCACGAGCATGGAGTTAGCATAGGCGTTGGCTGAGGCTGCATCGTAGCCCAGGTCGTAGAAGCCCTGGTTGTAGCGAGCCTGATAAACCTTTTCCATGTAGGTGGCGGGATTGGTAATCACATCGTAGTTCTTATACATACGCGAGTTTACACCCAGACGTGCGTCGAACGTGATTTTGGCGTCGCCGCTCTTACCCTTCTTGGTGGTAATCATGATAACGCCGTTTGCACCACGTGCACCATACAGGGCGGTGGCGGCAGCGTCTTTCTGCACCGAAAGGTTGTCGATGTCCTGGGGGTTGATGGAGCTCAGGTCGCCGCTGAAGGGAACACCGTCTACTACGTAGAGAGGAGCGTTCGAACCATTGAGCGAGCCCACACCGCGTACGCGGATGGTAGAACCTGTTCCGGGCTGGCCGTTGGAGCTGAAGGTCTGCACACCGGCGATGGCACCGCTCAGTGTGTTCGACACGTCACTGGTCAGACGGTTTTCAATCTTCTCGGCTTTCACCACAGCCGTGGCACCGGTCAGGGTCGACTTCTTGGCCGTACCGTAGGCAACGACCACAGCCTCGTCAAGATCGGTCACGTTCAGCTGCATCACCACATTCATGTTGGGGTGAATGTCGAGCACCTGAGTGTTCATTCCAGCATAGCTGATACGAATTTTCTTTGCGCTGCGGGGAACGTTGTTCAGGGTGAACTGTCCCGTAGCGTCTGTTTGGGTTGCGATCACACTTCCAACTACCGAAACCACGGCGCCGTATACGGGATCTCCGTTTGAGTCCGACACTTTACCGCTGATTTTCGAAACTTGGGCAGTCGCAAGGCCGATGCTCATCGAGAACACGGCCAGAAACAGCATCAATTTTCTCATAACTAGGTTGTTTAATTAATATGAAATGAATATATCACTATGTTTCGATGTCTGATGCACACCTCTATATATATAATATGGTGTAATCTTCAATCCATTTACGAGAGATAGCTGCCCCAAAAGGCTTGTTTGCTGGCTTTCTGCCTGCTGGATAACACTATCCTTCATTTGCAAACATAAACATTATTACAAAAGAAAACAAGATTTTTATGCACTTTAGAAGCTATTTTAACATTTCGGACGTTATTTTGTCGCGATTTTGCAAACTTTGGTTGACAGATTTGCCGTGTTGCGACAACGCAGGTATTTGTTTTGGATTTACTTTTCGACGTAAAAATTGGGCATTTTGTCGGTCTTGCTTCGTTTTTTCTTTCTTTTTGTCAGATTGCAGTAAATTGCACAAATTTTTGGGTCGAGTAAACCTTTTTTAGCAAATGAGCGATGGAACGCGTGCTGGGAAGCGGTATGGGTTTTGCACATTTTTAAGTTTTGTGTGCAAGGTTCTTTTTGCCTCACGTGTTTTAGTTGACAAATGTCAGTTTCTTAATTTTTGTGTTTTTGTGTTTTTGGGCTGCCTTGGCTGACGGGTTGGAGCGAGGTGGCGTTTTTTAGGCTGGGTTGGCTCGGTTGTTGAAAATGTTGGCTCAACAGTTTTTTCTGATGGCTCAACAGTTTTTTCTGATGGCTCGACAGTTTTTTCTGTTGGCTCGACAGTTTTTTCTGTCGGCTCAACAGTTTTTTCTGTTGGCTCAACAGTTTTATCCTGCTACGGTGAATTAAGTTGGGGAGTGAGGTGTCTTTCGGGGCTCGAGTCCGAGGGGGCGCCGCCCATCGGGCTCCGGGCAGTTATTGGTTTGTGTCTGCGGTCTCGTGTTGTGTTTCCGTGCTGGGTGGAGTGCAGGCAAAAAGGCGCACCCTCTGCGAAGAGGTGCTGCGCCTTTGATAGTGTGTTTTTATGGGCTTTTTCTCCCGATGAAATGGCTTGTTTTTGCCAATTCAGAAGAGGGGGAATGCGCTGGTGTGTTCACATATTTTTCTTCGAACTGCTCTTGGCTCATGGTGAGCATCAGTATGCCCTGTATGAGGGCCATGATGCCGATGACTGTGCCTGCAATGCCGCATGTGAAGAGCGTGAGCACGAGGCAGATGATGCCGGCGCTTATTTTGCCGCAGTAGAAGTAGTGGCCTCCGAAGTAGCCGAGCAGGATGGCCAGCAGGGCAGCCACTCCGCGGCTTCGGCCGCTGGCGCCCGAGTCGAAAACGTTGTCCTGTTTTGGCGTTGTCTGGCTTTGTTGCTGGTTGGTGTCGGCAAATTTGTTGAAGGGTGGCGGCTGGTTAATTCCGCAGCCGCAGTGTGGACAGAAGTTCACGTCGTCGGGGACGCTCTGTCGGCATTGTGGGCAAATCATGTTCTTCTTTTTTTATGGGTGTTAATATTTGTGTTCTTCGTTTTCGAGTTCGTTGCGGTCGATTTTTTTGCTGTCTATGGCATGCCATGCGTAGGCTATGTAGGCGAGCACAAAGGGTATGAGCAGCGACACGTAGCTCATGGTGCGCAGTGTGAATTCGCTCGAGCAGCTGTTTTGCAGGTGCAGGGAGCTCTGCATGTCGGTCGTTGAGGGGTAGTAGCAGGTGTGGTTGTATCCGGCGATGAGGAAGATTGCGAGCACGGCCAGTGTGGTGCCTATGCCGCTGAGCCATATGGCGCGCCTTTCGTTTTTCTGGGTGAGGGCCAGGCCTATGCCGCAGAGCACGAGCACCACTCCAGTCAGAAAGACGTTGAGTGTGGCAGGCATGGAGAGCAGGTTGTGCAGGTATTTGTGGGCTTCGAGGCTCACTTCGCCGTTGGCGGCCACGGCATATCCGTCGAGGCCCATGAGCACAATGACGAAGGCCACGAAGAAGAGCACGAAGAGCGGTGCGTTCACTCGCAGGGCGCGGTGTAGCTTGGGTCGCAGCGAGGGGTCGTCAATGTTGTTGAGCATGTAGAGTATGCCGTTGGTTCGGGCCAGGAATACGACGGCAAATCCCAGCAGGTAGTTCACGGGGTTGAAGAGTGCGTCGAGTCCGTGCCATGCCGTGGCCCATCGGCTGATGACGGGGCTGATGCCGGTTGCGTCGAGTGCGTCTTTTTCAACCACGAAGGGCGAACCGGTGAAGAAGGTGGCTACGGCCATGCCAAGCAGCAGCGGGCCCAATATGCCGTTGAGCACGAGGAATGTGCGGAAGGTGTTGCGGCCCAGCGTGTTGCCTGGCTTCGACTGGTATTCATAGGCCACGGCCTGCAATACGAAGCTCAGCAGGATGAGTATCCACACCCAGTAGGCCCCGCCGAAGCTGGTGCTGTAGAAGAGGGGGAACGAGGCGAAGAAGGCGCCGCCGAAGGTGACGAGTGTGGTGAAGGTGAATTCCCATTTTCGGCCGGTGCTGTTTACGATGAGTTCGCGCTCTTTTTCGTCGCTGCTCAGCGAGAAGATTAGCGAATTGGCTCCTTGTACAAAGAGCAGGAACACGAGCAGTGCGCCCAGCAGGGCTATGAGAAACCACCAGTAGTGTTGCAGAAAGGTGTAGGTAAGCATGTGGTAGTCGGTTTTTTTGTGCGTTGAATGCTATTTGTGTCTTTTTCTCGAGTTTTCTTTCACTTGCGGTGCGTTTTGCTTTGCTTCGGTTTTCTTATGCGAAGTCGGGGCCTTTCTTAATGGCTTTAAGCATGATGCGTATTTCGACGATGAGCAAAATGGTGAAGAGCACGAGGAAGATGAAGAAAGTGGTCACCACATTGGCCACGCTCAGGCTCGAAATAGCTGCATCGACGGGCAGCAGGTCTTGAATGGCCCAGGGCTGTCGTCCCACTTCGGCCACCACCCATCCGGCTTGTCCGGCCAGGTAGACGGCGGGAATGCCTAATATGCCGAGCCATAGCAGCCAGCGCTTGTCGGCAAGCGTGCCCTTCCACTGGTGCCAAATGAGCAATGCGAGCAGCAGCGCGAGGGCGCCTCCAAGGCCTACCATGATGCGGAAGGCCCAGTAGACGATGGGCACTGGCGGCACGAGGTCTTCGGGCTTGTCGAGGTATCCGTAGCCAAAAAATTCTACGTTTTCATCGAGTTTTTTTCGTGCTTCGGCTGCCGTGGCGGGGTCGGTTTTCATTGTGGCGCGAAATTGCTTGAAGGCGGCCAGGGCCTCTTTTCCTCGCTTGATTTTTTCTTCGGCCGAGGGGTGGTGCTCGCCGTCGGGGGTGGTGTAGCCGTAGAGCAGGTCGTTGATGCCCGGCACGTGGCCCTCTATGTCGTGTGTGGCCAGTATGGAGAGCACCTTGGGCACCTCAATGCCCGGCACCACCGAGAAGGGGGCGCCCGGGCCGCCGTTTTCGAGGCCTTCGGCAGCAGCCAGCTTCATGGGCTGATATTTTGCGGCCTGAATGCCCGAAGTGTCGCCCGTGACCATTACGCCTATCACGGCCACTATGGCTACGGCAATGCCCACCTTGATGCTCTCAAGGGCAAACTTCGTTTCGCGGCGCTTGAGCAGATACCAGCACGAAACGCCTATGACGAAGAAGGCGCCCGTCATCCAGCCGCTCAGCACGGAGTGGAAAAACTTGACTACAGCCACGGGCGAGAAGGCCACGGCAAAGAAGTCCATCATCTCGTTGCGCACGGTTTCGGGGTTGAACTCCATGCCCACGGGGTGTTGCATCCAGCTGTTGGCCACCAAAATCCACCAGGCCGAGAGCGTGGCGCCAATGCCCGTGAGCCAGGTGGAGGCCAGGTGGAAGCCGCGGCTCACCTTGTTCCAACCGAAAAACATCACGGCAATGAACGTGGCCTCCATGAAGAAGGCCAGAATGCCCTCAATGGCCAGCGGCGCGCCGAAAATGTCGCCCACAAACCAGGAGTAGTTGCTCCAGTTGGTGCCAAACTCAAACTCGAGAATGATGCCTGTGGCCACGCCAATGGCAAAGTTAATGCCAAAGAGCTTCATCCAAAACTGCGCGGTGCGCTTCCAAAACTCGTCTTTTTTCACGTAATAGAGAGTTTCCATCACGGCCATCACAACGGCCAGCCCCAGTGTGAGGGGCACAAAGAGCCAGTGGTAGCCGGCAGTGAGCGCAAACTGAGCTCGCGACCAGTCTATCAGGGCTGTGCTTTGAACAGAAAGGAATTCAATCATAGCGTTTCCGTAGTATTTTTCTGTAGTATTTTAGAATGTGTTATGTCTGAGTCGGTCGTCCGTATGTCGGCTATCGCGTAAGGTTTTGTCCCACGGTTTCCTGCTTCTGCTCCGTAGTTTGGCCAGCCAACACGGGCTTGAAGAAGATGAGGCGCAGCACAAAAAACATGATGAAAAGCTTCACAAGAATAATAATCCAAAGAGTGCGACCCCATGTCATCTGGCGGAAACCGTCACGATAAAACCTGTATATACGTGAAAGCATAGAAATGGAGATTAAAGCATTATCGGTGGCAGCAAATATACATAAAAATTTAAAACCCCATCCCCTTGCCTCCTTTTTTTTGTATCTGAGCATATCGGGCCTCGCGGTTTGCAACAAAAATCCCCGTCTGCAAACGCACCTGCGTTCGCAGACGGGGATTACCGTTACATCGCCCCAGCCCGCTGCCACGTTTCTCGCGGCAGCTACATGGAAAGCTCAGAGGGGCTGCCACGCGGCAGCATCCTCCTTATAGGCTTCCTTGTGTTTGAAAATTACGTTTTTACTGAGGTTTTACTTAGAATAGTTGTTGGTTTTAAGAAGAGTATTATTTGTAAGCGCGCTTACAGGGTGCTTCTCCGGTCCCTGCGACCTTCGCTGGAAGAGAGTTCCCGCTCACGATGTTCTCCACCGGCGCCACCTCTGGCCAGGGATGCAATTGCTTGCAGCGCACTCGAAGAACGAGCTGTCTATTTCATATCTCTTTCAAGAAGAACTCTCTCCACTGT
>CADBQP010000016.1 GCA_902796835.1 uncultured Bacteroidales bacterium | reverse complement strand
TGCAAGCAATTGCATCCCTGGCCAGGGGTGGCGCGGGTGGAGAACATCGTGAGCGGGAACTCTCTTCGAGCGAAGGTCGCAGGGACCTGAGAAGCACCTTGTAAGCGCGCTTGCAAACAAACTCATTCTAAACGAAACAACAAAAACTTAGAAAACCTCAGTAAAACATAGGAAACTATAAGAAAACAAAAGGAGGATGCTGCCGCGTGGTAGCACCCCTCTGAGCTTTCCATGTAGCTGCCGCGATGAACGTGGCAGTGAACTGGGGCAACATTAACGGAAAATCCCCGTCTGCGAACGTACGTGCGTTTGCGGGCGGGGATTTTTGTATGCTATTGCCTATGGAGCCGACATTAGGGGATTGGCTTAAATGTTTGAAATTTCTGATTAGGGATGTGAGCGGGAAGTAGGCATTATGTGGAGTTTTTTTCTTCCATCATTGTTTGGAGAGAGGCTTTTTTGTATCTTAGCGCTGTAAAATAGATGATTTTGTCGTGTTTTGAACGATATGGTATAGCGCATCATGTTTTTCTATGCTGGCTGTTGTTGACTGCAATAATTTTTTTGTGAGCTGTGAGCGTGTGTTTCAACCGCGCTTGCGGGGTGTTCCGGTGGTGGTGTTATCCAACAATGACGGCTGTGTCATTGCGCGCTCCAACGAGGCAAAGGCGCTGGGTATCAAAATGGGTGAACCATTTTTCAAAGTAAAACATTTTGTGGATAGTGGAGCGTTACAAACGCGCTCGTCGAACTTTACGCTCTATGGCGACATGTCGCGTCGCGTGATGCGCATTATTGGCCAGCGCGTGGTGCGCCTGGAGCAATACAGCATTGATGAATGTTTTTTCGACATCGAGGGCATTTTAAACAAGGGCGCTTTCTGTCGCCGGCTTGGGGCCGATATTTTGCAGCGTACGGGCATTCCCGTCAGTTTTGGCGTGGCTGCCAACAAAACGCTGGCCAAGGCTGCGTGCCATTATGCTAAGCGTTACAAGGGCTACAAAGGCTGCTGCATCATCGACACCGACGAAAAGCGACAGAAGGCGCTGGCCGGACTGGCCATCGACGATGTGTGGGGCATTGGGCGTCGCCATTTTGCCCTGCTCCAGAGGCTGGGCATCGACACGGCCCTGCAGTTTGCACAGTGGCGCGAGGCCAGGGTTATGGGCTACATGGCCAAGCCTGGTGTGCAGACTTGGCGCGAACTGAACGGCAAGGTCTGTTTCGAGCTCGAAACCCCGCAATCGAAGAAGTCTATAACCACTTCACGCTCCTTCCATCAGGCTGTGACCGACCGCGAAGAAATGCGCTCCATTGTGGCCCAGTTTGCAGGCATGTGTGCAGAGCACCTGCGGCGCGAGGGCAGTGCGGCGCGCATGGTGACCACCTATGTGTGTACCAACCGTTTCGACGAGCGCGAAGCCTACTATAGCAATGCGGCCCGGGCCCAACTCGACGTGGCAACCAGTGATGTGCGCGAGTTAACGGAGGCTGCTCTCCACGCCCTTGAAGGGATATTTCGGCAGGGACTTCACTACAAAAAGGCTGGTGTCATTCTTACGGGCATTGAAACAGGCATGGTGCAGGGCGGGCTTTTCGACGAGGTGGATCGCGAAAGGCAGGGTCGGTTGCTCACGGCCATCGACAGGATTAAGAGGAAGGAGGGTTCGAAATATCTCACTACGGCCATGGCTGCCTCGAGCGGATGGGAACTCCACCGCGAGCACCTTTCGGGCCGTTTCTCTACGCGCCTCGACGAGCTCATCAGAGTGGGTGAGGCCGACGAGAAAATGTTTGGAAAATAACGGATTTGAAAGGCAGAACGTGTCTTTCAGTTCTTTTGTAGCGTGATGGTCGGAGTGATGGCTATCGCGCTTTGTGTATGACGTAGGTTACGACGCCCCACACCTCGAAGTTGCTGCCTTCGCCCACTTGAATTTCCTTGAAGTCCTTGTTGGCAGGCACAAGGGTTACGCCGTTGGGCTCCTTGTGCAGGTATTTCACGGTGAATTCGCCATCGAGAATACACACCACCATGTCGCCGTCGCTGGCCGTGACGGAGCGGTCGATGACTATGATGTCGCCGTCGAGCACGTCGGCATCTATCATGGAGTTGCCCACCACGCGCGCACAAAATGTGCTTTCGGGATGTGAAATGAGTTCCATGTTCAGGTCGATGGAACGGTCCATGTAGTCTTGGGCTGGCGAGGGAAATCCGGCATGCACACCGCCGTCGGCAAAGGGCAGGTTTACTTCGCTAAGGATTTCGGTGGGAAAAATTTCAAGCTTCATGGGTAGAAACGTGGTGTGTGTGGTGTGTATATGATTGGCGAGGTTGTGGAAAATATCTCCGAGATAATTTTTACGGGCTCTGAGATATTTTAAAATAGTTCAGAGATATTTTTTTCGGTTTCTCTCCCCGTCAGAGTTGCAGGGTGTAGAAATAGAGCACGGCGGCAGGAATGGCCAGCAGTGATGAGTCGAATCTGTCGAGCATGCCTCCGTGTCCAGGCATTATGCGTCCGCTGTCCTTAATGCCCAGTTCGCGTTTGAAGAGGCTCTCAACCAGGTCGCCCCATGTGCCGAAGATGCACACCACAAGACCCAGCCCGAGCCATTCGGCAAGCGAAAGCCGCTCGGGGAAGAAGTGCCACAGCACGGCTGCGGCCACGAGGCACAGCAATCCGCCTCCGATGCTGCCCACCCACGACTTGTTGGGCGAAATGCGCTCAAAGAGTTTGGCGGGGAAGCGCTTGTGGAGCAGGCTTCCCACCACGTAGGCCCCCGTGTCGCTGGTCCAAAGGAAGATGAAGATTGACAACGGGAAAATCCAAACGTATTCCGTTTCGTTCGTCACTGGGTTATACTGGAATGCCAACACCGCCAGCATGGAGAATGCCAGTGCTATGTAAACCTGCGAGGCAAAGGCGTAGGCCCAGTTTTTGAGCGGGTGTTCGGAGCGTAGGTAGAGTTCGCTCACAAGCAGATAGACAATGCTCAGCAGATAAGGTATGAAAGCTGCCGACGGCGAGTAGTCGGCGCAGTAGCCGCAGAAGGCCACGAAAAGATATACGCCGGCCACGGTGTTGATGAGGCGGTTGACGCTGGCCCCTTGGTGCTTGTTTACGAGGGTGGAAAACTCCCAGAGCGCGAGCCCTGTTATTAGGGCAAAGAGCATGCTGAAGGTGAAGGGCGACGTGATGATGCCTCCCACCAGCAGGGCCACAAAGACAATGCCCGTTAGGCTGCGAAGAGCAAGTGTTGACATGGGTTGTGTTGATGTTTCGGTGTGTGTGAACTGAATGAGTGTGTGCTTTAATGTGGCTGCTCTACTGCCCTGCTTCTTCGCCTGTTTCTTCGCTTTCGGCTTTGGGCATTGGCGGCGGAGTGGCAGACGAGGCATTGGCTGCCTGTTCGTCGTCGGTTTCGGCTTCGGCTTGTTGTGGAGTCACTCCCTCGAGCGCCAGGTTTTCGGTTTCGAGCAGTTCTTCTGCACGGCTCTTCCATGGGCGTTTGCCAAAGATGGCCTCCACGTCTTCGGTGTAGATCACCTCGCGCTGTTCGAGCAGTGCGGCCAGAGCGGCATGTTGCCCGGCGTGTTCGCTCAGAATTTTCTTGGCACGTTCATATTGTGTGGCTATGAGTTGTCTCACCTCTTCGTCCATGCGTTCAGCTGTTTTGTCGGAATAGGGCTTTGTGAATCCATATTCCTCGTTGTTGTAGTAGCAAAGGTTGAAGAGCGATTCGCTCATGCCGAGGAAGGCCACCATGCCGTAGGCACGCTTCGTGACGGTTTCGAGGTCGTTGAGTGCTCCGCTCGAAATGTGGCCTGTAAAGAGTTCTTCGGCTGCTCGTCCGCCCAGTGTGGCGCAAATTTCGTCGAGCATTTGCTCCTTGGTGGTAATGTTGCGCTCCTCGGGCAGATACCAGGCTGCGCCCAGGGCCTGTCCGCGTGGCACGATGGTTACTTTCACCAGCGGGTTGGCATGTTCCAGCAACCACGACACGCTGGCATGTCCGGCTTCGTGAAGGGCAATGGTGTGCTTTTCGGCGGCTGTCATCACCTTGGTTTTTTTCTCCAGTCCGCCCACAATGCGGTCCACAGCGTCGAGGAAGTCCTGCTTCACCACTGAAGTGTGGTTGTGGCGAGCGGCAATGAGTGCGGCCTCGTTGCACACATTGGCAATGTCGGCCCCCGAGAACCCTGGCGTTTGACGTGCCAGGAAGTCAACGTCGAGGCCTTCTTCCAGCTTCAGTGGCTTCAGGTGAACGTGGAATATGGCCACGCGTTCCTGCAGGTCGGGCAGGTCTACGTGGATTTGGCGGTCGAATCGGCCTGCACGCAGCAGGGCTTTGTCGAGAATGTCGACGCGATTGGTGGCGGCCATGATGATGACACCCGAGTTGGTGCCGAATCCGTCCATTTCGGTGAGCAGTTGGTTCAGGGTGTTTTCGCGCTCGTCGTTTCCGCCGAAGGAGGCATTCTTGCCGCGGGCGCGTCCCACGGCGTCGATTTCGTCGATGAACACGATGCTGGGCGCCTTAGCCTTGGCTTGGCTGAAGAGGTCGCGCACACGGCTGGCTCCCACGCCCACAAACATTTCCACGAAGTCGGAGCCCGACATGGAGAAGAAGGGCACGTTGGCTTCGCCGGCCACGGCTTTTGCCAGAAGCGTCTTTCCTGTTCCCGGGGGGCCTACGAGCAGCGCTCCCTTGGGAATTTTTCCGCCCAGTTCGGTATATTTCGAGGGGTTTTTCAGGAAGTCCACGATTTCCTGCACCTCTTGTTTAGCGCCTTCCTGGCCGGCCACGTCTTTGAAGGTAACTTGTGTGCCGTTTTCCTTGTCAAAAAGTTTGGCCTTGCTTTTTCCCACACTGAAGACGCCGCCGCTGCCGCCACTGCCCATGCGGCGCATGAAGAAAATCCATACGGCCACGAGGATGATGATGGGCAGCAGGCTGCTCAGCAGGTTGAACCATACGTCGCTGCTCTTTTCGTAGGTAACGTCGCCCTTGAAGTTTTGTGAGTCGAGGTAGTCTTCAATCTTGTCGGTCGAAGGGTAGCGTGTCGACACGGTGGGCATCTTTCCGGTGCGGTCGGTGCCTTGCTTGAACACTTCGCGCACATTGGCGGGCTTGATGACCATCGACACTTCGCCTTTTCCCATGTCCACTTTTATCTTTTCGGTGTAGCCTTTGGCGATGTAGTCTTTGAAGACGGTATAGCTCACCTCCTTGTTGTAGCTGCTGTCGCTCGAAAGGCCGTTGCCCTGAAAGAGCATGAAGGCCAGTGTGCCGATGACAATGATGTAGATCCAATTCAGGTTGAATCTGGGCATCTTCGGCTTCTGAGGGTTTTTGTTGTCGGGTATTTGTGTTGGCATGTTGTTGCGTTCGTTTTTTTGGGATGCAAAAATAAAGAGTGTCAGTCGAGGTCGGCAATGTGTTCGGTGGGCGCGTCTTCCCAGAGGTGTTCCAAGTCGTAATAGTCGCGCGCCTCGGGCAGGAACACGTGCACCATCACGGTGCCATAGTCGAGGGCTATCCACTCGGCGTTTTCCTTGCCCACCATGGCGGCTGCCTTTTCGCCGGCCTTGGTGCGGGCAAATTCTTCGATGCTGTCGGCCAGCGCTTCCACCTGCTGGGGAGAGCGACCTGTGCAGAGCACAAAGGTCTGTGCCGGAGCAGTGATGATTTTGCTGAGGTCGATGATGGCTGTGTCGTGGCCTTTCTTCTCTTGTATGCCGGCCACAATGGCTTCTACTAACTGTCGGGTGTCTGTCATTGACGGTTTCTGTGGTTTTTTTGATATGCTTGTTAGGTTTATTCTCTTTTATTTCAGCGCAAAAGTAATCAGATTTTCGGAAATGGAGGCCTATAAAAATATAATATGTGTTAAGCCACGGCCGAAAATGTGGCCGTCGCCGAAAAAAAAAGATGGCATGCGCCTGCGCAGGTTTGGCGCAATTGTCCTACCTTCGCAGTCGAAAACCATGACGGTTGCCCGCGTGGGCTAACCTTTGCCCCTTGTGCACCGTCGCTGCCACTAAGGATGAAGAATTTTCCTGCTGCCTTTATTCAGCAAATGCGCCAGTTGCTGGGCCCCGACGAGGCCTCTCTCTTGTTTGAGGCCCTGTCGGGCGAATCGCCCGTCAGTGTGCGCCACAATCCCCTCAAGCCCGTGACCGCCATGGCTGGAGCCGAGCCCGTGCCATGGTGTGGCGGAGCCTGCTATTTGCCGTCGCGCCCTTCGTTTGTGCTCAATCCGCTGTGGCATGCCGGTGCTTTCTACGTGCAGGAGGCTTCTTCCATGTTTTTGGCCCGGGCCGTGGCCCAAATCGAGGGGCCTATGAACCGTGTGCTCGACCTCTGTGCCGCCCCGGGCGGAAAGTCTACACTCTGGCGCTCTCTGTTGCCCGACGACGCGCTGCTCGTGGCTAATGAGCCCGTGGCAGCCAGGGCTGCCGTGCTGGCCGAAAACTTGCAGAAGTGGGGACACGAAAACGTGGTGACCACCCAGGCCTATCCCAATCAGTTTGCGCCCTTCGAGGGCTACTTCGACGTGGTGGCTGCCGATGTGCCCTGCTCGGGCGAGGGTATGTTCCGCAAAGACGATGAGGCTATAGCCCAGTGGAGCCCGGAGGTTGTCGAAATGTGTGCCGCACGGAGCCGACAGATAGTGGCCGACGTGTGGCCCTCGCTGCGCCAGGGCGGATACCTGGTCTATAGCACCTGCACCTTCAACGCCCGCGAAAACGAAGACAACGTGCGCCACATTTGCCAGACCCTTGGCGCCGAGTTTGTGCCCATAGGGCTCGACACGTCGTGGGGCGTGGCAGCCACCGAGTGGGGCTATCATTTCTATCCCCACCGCCTGCGGGGCGAAGGCTTCTTTCTGGCATTGCTTCGCAAAACGTCGGTCTCGGGCCAGCGCTTGCCGCGCACCAAACCACTCGCCGCTCAAAAAATTTCGCAATCGTGGCTGCGCGAGCCTCAGCGCTTTGTGGGTCTTGCCCTGCAGCCCAATGTGGTGTCGGCTGTGCTGCGCGACGTGGCCCCCGATGTGGCTATGCTCTATGAGCGCCTCCATGTGGTGCATGCCGGAGTTACAATGGCTGAGCAGAAAGGAGCCAAACTCATTCCGCAAACGCCGCTGGCCCTATCGCGAGCCATGGCCCCCGCTGCCTTTGAGCAGTGTGAAATCTCGCTCGACGAGGCGCAAAACTACCTGCGCCGACAGGCGCTCGTGATGCCGCCCGCCACTGCGCGTGGCTATGTGGTGCCGACCTTCGAGGGCATGCCACTTGGGTTTGTGAACAACCTCGGTTCGCGCGCCAACAATCTTTATCCCCCGCAGTGGCGCATCAGACAGGCTTAATATCGCAGTTCAGTTCTCATTTCTCAAAAAAATAGTCTTTTATGACCTATCTGGAATTCACCTTTACGCTTTCTCCCAACTCTACCGACCTTCAGGATGTGCTCGCTGCCAGCCTGGGCGAGGTAGGTTTTGACAGTTTTTTGCCGGCCGACGACGGCGAGGGCCCGCTCATGGCCTATGTGCGCACCGATGCCTACGACGCTGAGGCCCTGGCTGCGGCCATCAGCGACTTTCCGCTGCCCAACGTGAAGATAACCTTCACGCAGCGCGAGGCCGAGAACAAAGATTGGAATCAGGTGTGGGAAGAAAACTATTTCAAGCCGCTCGTGGTCGACGGGCGCTGTGTGGTGAGCGGCACAATGCACCACGATGTGCCGCGTGCCGAATTTAACATCACCATCAACCCCAAAATGTCGTTTGGAACGGGCCATCATGCCACCACCTCGCAAATGCTTAGCGAGATATTGCAGGCCGACGTGAACGGCAAGCGCGTGCTCGACATGGGCTGCGGCACCAGCATACTGGGCATTCTGGCCCGCATGCGCGGGGCTGCCGAAGTGGTGGCCATCGATGTAGACGAATGGTGTGTGGCCAATTCTAAGGAGAATTGCGAACTCAATGGTGTGGACCACATCGATGTCCTCCTGGGCGATGCCGCCCTGCTCAGCGAGCAAGAGCCTTTCAACCTCATCCTGGCCAACATCAACCGAAACATTCTGCTGGCCGACATGGCCGCCTACGTGGCCTGCATGGCTCCCGGGGCGCAGATTTTCATGAGCGGATTCTATGAAGACGATGTCGAAGTGCTCCGTCGCCGCGCCGGGGAGCTGGGCCTGCGGTGGGTGCGCACACGCAGCAGAGACCGCTGGGCATGTGTGGTATTCGAAAAATGCTGATTCTTTGTTATCCACGCTTTTCTACACTGGGGAGCCCGTTCTTTTTTGGCAACGCGGGCTCCCCTCCTTTTTCTTCGCCGAAAGCGCCTTCGTTGGCCCGCTTCGAGGCCAAAGAGTTGGCTCAACAAAAAAAGAGTTGGCTCAACAAAAAAAAGAGTTGGCTCAACAGTTCAAACTCTCGGGTCGATGGCTTTTTTTTGTCCATAAAATGCCCCTATTGGTCGATTTTAACCCAGTTAGAATCCTTCGTAAACCTCAAAAAATAAAAAAAACAATACGTAGTATTGTCCAAAAAAACTATTTTTGCGTCCGAAAAATAGAAAAACAAGCAATAATCACCTATGAAAAAAGTATTTGCCGGCATTTTGCTCGGCCTTTTCTCCCTTCTCTCGGCCCATGCACAATGGGATTTGGAACACGAGAAAGTGGACCTCTCGAAGTATCGCGACTACGCGCCTTCGTGGAATCCCAACTGGAATCTGATGGTGCCTGGCGCAGGCGCAACATCTGCCAGTGATGGCATGTCAGCCAAGCGTGCGACCCGCCAAAAAGATGGCGGCGAATCGCTGCCCGAACGTTGGAACAACGCCGAAACTATCTACTTTCCGCCAGTGTTCAACCAGGCCGGAGGCTCGTGTGGAGTGGCTTCGCGAGTGGGCTACATGCTCAACCTGGAGCTCAACGCCTATCGCGGCACCAATGCTTCGCTCGCCGAAAACCATTTGGCCCCCAACTTTCAGTATCCTTTCTCTTATAACGGAACTGAAAAGGAGAAAATGGCCATGTTCGTGGGATACCCCGATGCCAAAACCTATGGCGGCTTCCCCTATAGCGACAAATATGGCATGTATGAAGTCGAGGCCAACAATGCAGGCTGGATGCAGGGCTACGAAAATTGGCACAAGGCCATGTTTAACCGCATCAAGGACAATCCGAGCATGCCTCTGGGGTGTATGACCGAAGAGGGCATGAAAGCCTGGAAGCGCTATCTTTATAACCACAATGGCGACGAGTCGTTCAGCACGGGTGGCGTCATTGGGCTTGGCTGTGCTGCCGGAAGCGCCAAATTGTTTGCCATTCCCCAAACGGCCGCCAACGATGCTAACGGCTTCACCGGAAAATACTACTGGGTAACCGGCACGCAGGTGGACCATGCTGTGATTTGTGTGGGATGGGACGACCGTGTTCAGGTGGACCTCGACAATAATGGCACCGCTGGCGAAACGCTCAATGCAAATGGGCAAAACGAGAACGGAGCCTGGATTATTGTGAACAGTTGGGGCGGCTGGGCCAACGATGGCTTTGCCTATGTGCCCTATGCCCTGGCCACGCCCACGTGTACCGTCAATGAAACTACGGGAGCGCAGACGGCAAACAGTGCCACCGGATGGACGGGCGAACTCTATGCCATCAGGAAAGACTACGTGCCGCAGCGCACCATTAAGCTCCGAATGGACTTCAGCCAACGCAGCGCCTTGAGCCTCAAGGCAGGCGTGTCGGCCAACCTCAATGCCACCGAGCCCGACAAAACGGTGACCTTCCACCACTTCAACTATCAGGGCGACGGCAGCCATTCATATAATCCTACGAGTACACCCATCACTGTAGAAAGCGTGCCTTATGAAGACCCCATGGTGCCCATGCTCGGTCTGTGGGCCGACGGCAAGCTGCACGATGAGCCCATGGAGTTTGGCTATGACCTCACCGACCTCTGCGAGGGCTACGACCTGGCACAACCCCTGAAGTTCTTCTTCATTGTTGACACCCGCGCCAATGCTACCGGCACGGGCAACATCTATTCGGCAAGCATCATTGACTATAGCGTGAACCCCAACGGTGTGGAAACCACCTTCGATCTGGGTGGCAGCAGCCTGGCCATTTCGAATGCCGGCGCCCGCACCATGATTAGCACCGTGGTGAGTGGCGATGTGAACAGCGCGCCCACCAATGTGCGCCTGGAGGGCTCCACACTCTCCTGGGCCGTGTCGCCGTCGGCCAGTGTGGCCCCCGTTTCATACATTGTTTATAGAAATGACGAACAACTCTCCACAACCACCTCGCTCAACTACGCCACAGGCGGCGAAGCCGGAACCTACAGCGTGGTGGCAGTCTACGACATAGACGGACGCGAAGTGCGTTCCTCAAAGTCGGCCGAAGTGAAAGCGCTCAGTCTTGCAGCCGATGCAAAATACATTTCCCGCATTTGCAGCCCCGTGACCGACATGGCACAGATAACAGACGGCATGACCGTGGTGCTCTATAATTACGGCCGCGCCCGCTACAATTACGACAATGGAGCTGGAAACATCTACCTAAGCACGCCAACAGCGCCTCAGGTGCTCACACCCGACGACTACAAATATGTTTTCACGCTAAGCAAGAGCGGGAGCAACTACACGCTTAAGAGCCTGAACGGATATTTGGCCGGAGGGCAGAGCAATGATGCCACCTATACCCCGGCAGCCACACCTACAACTTTCGTGCTTGCCCAGGATGACAGCAACCCGGAACTTTTTACCTTCAGGAGTGGTTCCTTCTATCTGGAAGCCGGCCCGAACCACCCGCTCGGCTGGAATTCATTAGGCAACAATGCCAAGTATAAGATCCTGCCTGTCGATGTGAGCGTGCCCGCCATGGTGAGCTCGCTCGGAAATGCTATTACTTCGACTGCGCAATTGACAGACGGCGGCACGGTGGTGTTGAAAAACAAGCTGACAGGCCGCTATCTGAAAGATTGTGGCTATGGCATAAACTATTCCACGTCTGACGGATTTGCAGTGGGCAACGAAGAAGCTCAAAACTATGTGTTTACGCTCGCTGGCAGCGGCTCATCTTACACAATCACCTCGCGCAGTGGCGGCATACCCACGATTGTGAAGAGCACTCGCGTGAAACCGTCGGCCACGGCACAGACCATGACTTTTACCTATGACGGAACGAAGGGGGCGTGGAAAATTCTGGGTTCAACCACCGATGCCACCTATGGATACATGCACGACGCTAAAGCAGGAGGCAACTATGAGCTCGTGGGATGGGCAATCGGCGACAATGCCTCTTTCTGGGAACTATATCCTGCGCAGGTCGATAGCAAGTGTGACTTCACAATTAATATCCCCTCCGAAATTTGTGCCGGAGTTGTGGCCAATTTCTCGCTTACGGGTAATGACGACATTGTGGATGCCACTTGGACAATTGATGGCGAAACCTATCACAGTATGTCGCCGGCAGTGAAGTTTGAAACTACTGGCACGAAGAGTGTGAGTTGCACGGTTACGAATCACACAGGGACAGAGACTACCAAGGCCGTCAACGTGACAGTGCTTGCCACCCCGGCTCTCACAGCCGACTTCACGCTGAGCAGCGCCTCGGTGGTGGGCGACAGTCGCATTAGTTTCGCGGCCCTTAACACCCTGTCCGGATGCACCTATGAGTGGTCGATGCCCGATGCCGATATCGCAGCCGCCACTACGCGTAGTGCTTCGGCCTCGTATTCCACTGTAGGCGAGAAAAGTGTGACGCTCACCGTTACTGCCCCAGGCGGAGCCACACGCAGCGAAACAAAATACTTCAATGTGCTTCCCACAGCACCCTTGCCCGACTACGAAGTGTCGAAGGCTGTGATTATTGAAGGCCAAAAAGTGAGCTTCACCGACTGCAGCAAATATGCACCCACGTCGTGGCGATGGGACTTGGTGGGCGAATCAAACATATACACGTCATTGGAGCAGAACCCTGTGTTCGCTCCCAAGGCCGGAGTCTATGAGCTTCGGCTGAAAGTAACCAACACCGAGGGAAGCAACCTGGAAACCTACAGCCGCGCCCTGATTGTATGCAAGAGCGAATCCTATCAGGGGCTCTCGTTCAGAGGAGGCGACCAAAAACTTACTACTACTTTGCCTAATGATATCACAACGGCTTGGACTATTGATTATTGGCTCAACCCCATATCGCTTTCGAACACAGGTTTCGGACTGACGTGTTCGGCCGGCCTGACAATGACTTCAGACGGAGCCGGAAAACTCACGCTGAAAAATGGCGCAACCACCATTGCCGAATCGCCCACTAATTTCTATAAACTGAACGAATGGCACCATTATGCCATCAAGTATAGCGGTGGCAGAATTTACTTCTATCGCGATGCCAGCGAAGTAGCCAATGTCAGTTGCTCGCTGGCCGACTTCACCGGAAAGTTTGCCACCTTGCAAATAGGAGGCAGCAGCGCGCCGGCCACCGGAATGTTTGACGAGTTTCGCGTGTGGAACCAGGCCCTCAGTGCCGACCAGATTAAGGCCTATGCGCTGCAACCCATCAGCGATGTGGAGGCAGCAGAGAGTGGACACGGACTGGAACTCTACTACCAGTTTAATCAAGTGAGCGGCAATGCCGTCGATGCAACCAGCCACAACGCCACGGGTACCCGCCAAAATTTTGGTCCCGATGGCGACGCATGGACCGATTCGAAAGGAGTGTTCTGCCTGTCTGACGAGGTGGATAGCTACAGTCCCGTGGGCGAATTACTCGACAACGGCAACCTCAGAGTGATAGACTATAGCGACGAGGAGGTGAGCACCAGCGAAACCAACCCAGCTCGCTTCGCCGTAGACGGTACCGACTATACGTTATGGCACAGCCGATATAGTTCATCGGCTCATGGTTATCCACACTATATCACACTGAGCAGAAATCAACTCGACAATGCATCCTCCCTTGTGCTTCACTATGGACGTGGCAGCAACTACAGGGCAAAGACCCTGAGGGTGGAAGAGTCGGACGACAATGTGTCGTGGGATGTGGTGGACGATGAACTGCCCTTGCTCGATCTCAACAATTCCTTTGCCGTGTTCTCACACGCACTGACGAAAAAATACGTTCGTCTCACCTTCCTTTCAGGCTATGGCTCTTATCTGGCGCTTAACGAAATAAAATTCTACGGCGCCCAGGGCTACCCCGACAAAGATGTGCTAACGACTCCCACTGAGGTCGATTTGAACGTATATACAGGCAATTTGACACCTGCTCAGAGTTATTCGAGCAAGTGGACACACATTGACTATCCAGAAATAACATTCACGCAAACGGGCAATAATATTAATTGGTATAATGGTGGGCTCAATATATATACAGGAAGCGGCACCCTTACCTATACCATCAACGCTGCTTCGCCCTTTGCCATCGCAGGTTATAGTTTCGAGTTCTATAACAAAGACAACGCCCTTACCGTAACGCCAGCAGGGCAGGAGCCCGTCACTGCTGCCGCAGCCGGCGAATGGACCGCTGTCAATGTTGATGGCCTGAGCAATGTTAATTCTACCACATTCACGGTCGGCACATTGTCGGGTCAGTTTGTGGCCCTACGTAATTTTAAGGTGAAGTTGGCCGACGACGTATGCACCGTGGAATATAAAATTGTTGATTCGAAAGGAAATACCCTCTTCGATGCACTTGTTCCCACCCTGAAAGGCTCGTCGATAACAGATTTGCCCGAGTCGATGAAGCGCGACTTCTGCAGCTATTCCCTCGTGAGTGCTACAGCTACAGAAGGACTGCGCGTTTCGAGCACATGCACTATGTCGCTTCCCTTCGTGTTGAGCGAGGCTGGCGACACTACTTTCTATCATTTTTCAACCCGGAATGGTGGAAAGTACTTCCGATATGATGCCGAAAACCACCCTTATACCACCACTTCGACCCCCTCAGAAACAAGCGTGGAACCTTCCACAAAATGGGCCTTCTTCGGCAATCCCTATGCCGGTTTCTATCTGACCAATGCAGCAACGGGAGCAACCAAGTATCTGAGACTCGACGAATCGCCCTCAACCATTGGCGGAGAGTCGAGCTATGCCGTACAAATGGCCGATGTGCCCACTCGCTGGAAACTTTCGCAGCATAATACCTCAGGCTTTGTGCTCTCTACGCTCGACGAGTCGAAACATGTGAACGACTTTGCCGGCCAAGGCAAGCTCTCCACATGGGAAACCAGTCTGTCGACGGCCAAGGGCGACCCGGGAAGCCTGCTGCGGGTGCACGATTTAGGCGACTTTGCTGGGGCAGTGGTTTCAGAGGCGGGCCCCTTTATGACTACCAACGTGGGTTCGGGCTATGTTGCTTCGCTGTCAAATGAGAGCAAGACCTTGCTGCAGAGCGAATATACAGCGCGCAGCGCGGCTTCTACCTATGCCCAATATCGTGAAATCACAAGCGCAATTAAAAATGCTTTGATAAAGGTGGAAACAGGCAAATTCTATCGCCTGAAAAATGTTGGTAAGGGCACTTTCGCCTATCTTAACCCCACCGATTCATTGCTATACGTGGGCAAAACTGCCGATGAGGCACAATCGCTCATTGGAAGCATCGTGCAATTCGAGGAAAGCGGCGATGGCACCTATGCCATGCTCTGGCAAGGTCTGCCTATGTATGGTGTCAACGGCAATTATGCGAAGTATGGAGTGAACCCTGTATATCGCATGTCGCAAGGATTGGGAGCCACCCAACTCTCAGCATCTCGCATAGAATTCGCTGCGCCAGGAGAGGTTTCCATATATGGAGGAGCAAGTTCGCGTGGCGATTATGGATATCTCCATGCCCAAGGCGATGGGGCAGTGGTGAGCTGGAGCGCTGCCGAGACAGCATCGAAGTGGAACATCATTGAGGCCACTTCGCTCAATGTTCTGCCCTCGGTGCTCGATGGAGTGGGCTATACTACATTATACTTGCCCTTTGCTGCCACTATCAATCCAGATGATGCCGAGAGCAGGCAGGTGAACTTCTACATCCTTGAATCGAAAGATGGTGACGAACTCACTACAACACTCGTAGACGACAACGTGATTCCTGCAAACACGGGCGTGCTGCTGCGTAGTGTGAATGGAGCAGCCACCGTGCATCTTGCTCTGGGCGGAACGCCGACGGCCGATACAAACAACAACGTGCTCGAGGGCAATAATTTCCGTGTGGCGCGCGACGATAGCTATCACACTTATTGCTTCTCAACAGCACTGGGCGCCAAGTCGTTCTACGATTACACCGGAGCGTATGTGCCTGCCAACAAAGCCTATCTAACGGACAGAAACGGTGCCGTTCACGGATTGCTGCTCAACTTTGGCGATGACGACATTACCTCAATTCCAGACATCGCCAACCAGCATGGAGCAGTTGTAACGGGGAAGGCAAATGTGTTTGATCTTCAGGGCCGTCGCGTAAGTAGCATGCAGCGCAGAGGCTTCTATATTGTTAATGGTAAGAAAATCATCAAGAAATAATAAGGCAAAAAATGAGTAAGAAAATCTATAACAATCCGGCTTTAATAGTCATTAAACTTCAGTTTGAGGGCATGGTTGCCGTTTCCAATCCCAATACTGAAAAAGTGGAAAAGAGCAGTGTCAACATCAGCGATGAGAATCTATTTGGGGTCCGTCGACGCATGTGGAATGACGAAGAGTAGGAAATAGACAAATGCAGTAAGGCCGTCCTGCTGAGAACGGCCTTACTAAGATTAGAGAATAACCGCTGCAGGCTATTGTCTGCGGCGGTTATTTGCTTAATTTACAAACTTGCAAGTAAAGGATAACATGGTTGGCTAACGAGCGCGGTGCATCACGAACGTATGCCTCACGGCGATATATGCGACATCCTTGCAGGCTGTTATCCAAAGTCTTTCGTCTGGACGGGCTGGCACCCTAATGACTTATGCTATGTCACGCCGATAATGAAAACCGAAGATGAGTTTTTCAGTGACAGCGAAACAAGCGTAAACGAAGTGACAGATGTTCCAGAAGCCTTCAAGGAGTGGGTGCGCAATAACGAAGATAGAATACTCGCGGCCCGTGAGCGCGGCACGGAGGCATATTTCCTTCGCGACAATAAGGAGCTGGTGGATGGGATAAATGTATAATGGGGAAAAGGATATAGAATATTTATTTGGGTTCTTAGAACACGCGAGGTTTGAAATATTTATCAAAAATCTTGAATAAGTAAATCAAGCATACTTTTATTTTCTATTTTTGAAAAATATTCTTCAGCTTTTTTAAAGTCTTTTCTCATAGAAAAAAGAATGCCTAAGTGATAGTTTGCATCATCTTCACAAGTAAAATAGGGAAGTCCTTTCTTATCGAGCCATTCGAACGACTCTTTCCCGCCAAATCTTTTTAATTCTTCGTCTGTTGGATTGTGGTCAAAAATAGTTTCCATACTATCCTCCTATCATTCTAAAAGTTAAACACGAAACGATTAAAGAAGAAAGTGCCGCGATAGCAGCCAGTGCCGTTAGCGCAGCGGCATAATCAATTCGTTTTATCAGAACACAGACCTTTTAACTGTGTGAAAAGTACAGTAAACATGGCCTAAATGTTAATTTTCTAAAAATGAATTTGCACTTAATTTGCGCAAGAATTTACCCAAATTTCCCCAAAATTCCACGTTTCTTAGAAGGTCTTAGAGCGTTGTGGTTGCAAAAAAAAAGGCGATATATCGTCGTTTTGATGCGGAGAGAGGGGGATTCGAACCCCCGAGGCGCTTTTGACGCCTACACGCTTTCCAGGCGTGCCTCTTCAGCCACTCGAGCACCTCTCCTTTTGGTGGCGCAAAGGTAAGTATATTTGAACAAATACGAGACATTATTGCCTCATTTTTTTGTGTCTGACCTTATTTCTATTTTGTGGAGCCCCGTCGGCTATGCTTTTTGCCCCTTCAGAATATCGTTGGCTTTGTTGAGCGCAATGTCGATGTGGCTGCAAATATACTCGCTTCCTATCAGCTCGTCAAAGTCGGCTTTTTGAAGTGTGGTACGCACCGTGTCGTTTACACCGGAAAGAATAACCTGGATTCCTTCGTTTTGCGACATCAGACATAGGTTTGTGAGGTTGTGGATGCCTGTGGAATCAACAAAAGGAACTTTTCTCATGCGGATGATGCGCACCTTGGGCCGTTGCCCGCGGAGGGCACCCATTATTTCCTCAAACTTATTGCCTGCGCCAAAGAAGTAGGGGCCGTTGATTTCGTATACCTCCACGCCATTGGGGATGGTCAGGTGTTCAAGGTTCCCCATCTGGAAATCGCTCTGCTCCTCGTTGGGGTCTATTTCCTCGCTGATGACTTTCACGTCGGTGCTTTCGGCCATGCGACGCATGAAGAGCAGACAAGCACAAACCAAGCCTACTTCGATGGCTATGGTTAGGTCGAATATTATGGTGAGCAGGAAGGTTACCCAGAGCACGATGATATCGCTCTTGGGATTCTTCATGATTGAGAAGAATGAGCGCCAGCCGCTCATGCCGTAGCTCACCACTACAAGCACACCAGCCAGACAGGCCATGGGGATGTATTTGGCCAGAGGCATAAACACCAGGAAAATGAGTAGCAGCACTACGGCATGTACCACACCGCTGATGGGCGATCTGCCACCATTGTTGATGTTGGTCATGGTGCGCGCAATGGCTCCTGTGGCCGGAATGCCACCAAAAATGGGCGTAGCCAAGTTGGCCATGCCTTGAGCGATAAGCTCGGTGTTTGAGTTGTGGCGCGAACCAATTACGCCATCGGCCACCGTGGCCGATAGCAGTGATTCGATGGCTCCCAATACGGCTATGGTAAGTGCGGGGGCAACAAGTCCCTTAATGGTGAGCCATGATAAAGCGGGGACGTTTGCATCGGGTAGCTGATTGGAAATGGCGAAGCGGTCGCCAATAGTCTCAATAGTATCCACACCGGCGTATTGCCGCAACACAAGGGCAAGCAGTGTCATCAGCACAATGGCAATGAGCGACCCGGGCAGTTTTTTTGATACGCGCGGCATTAGCACTATGATGATGATGCTCAGCGCACCAATCATGGCGCTCCACCAATCTATGCTCGCGATGTTTTGAGCATAGGCTGCCCATTTCTCTATGAAGTCGGCAGGCACATTCTCTATAGTAAGGCCCAGCAGGTCCTTAATCTGAGTTGTGAATATGGTGATGGCAATACCACTCGTAAAACCCACGATAATGGGGTAGGGTATGTATTTAATGATAGTGCCAAGGTGTAGTATGCCAAATAGGATTAAGAACACTCCGGCCATCAGTGTGGCAATGGTGAGTCCCTCCATGCCATATTGTTGAATGATGCCGTAGATAATGATGATGAAAGCACCCGTAGGCCCCCCAATCTGCACCTTAGAGCCACCGAAGAGGGAGATGATGAAACCAGCCACGATGGCTGTGATGATGCCTTTTTCGGGTGTCACTCCCGATGCTATGCCAAAAGCAATGGCAAGTGGAAGGGCCACAATGCCCACAATTATGCCTGCCATCACATCGGCCTGCAATGCAGAACGGTTATATTTTTTGAGAGAAGAGAAAATCTGCGGTTTGAAATCGATGGAATTATTCATTGTGTCTGCAATTTTCGGGCAAAGTTAGAAATTAGTTTCAATAGCAATGCTTCTGCCATAGGACAGTGTTGATTTTTCCTTTTAAAACCATCAATTCAGTGCAGGATTGCTAACTCTACTTTTCGGAACCCTCTAAAATACAGCTTGTGCAAATGCTTTTTAGTCTTGTGTCGGAGTATTTCACTCTGTTATGTTGTCAGCCGCTGCCTTACGGCTTCAAATATCAAGATCGAAGCGCTTACTGCCACGTTGAGTGAGTCGAGTCTACCCTGCATTGGGATTCGGATATGTGCTGTGGCAGCTTGGCGCCATATATCGGTGAGGCCCGTCGATTCTGTGCCCAGCACCAAGGCAGTGGATCCCGTCATGCAGGTGTCGTAGTAGGGTTTGGAATCTTGTAGCTGTGCCGTCAGTATGCTAAATTTTCGAGTTTGCAAAAAAGCGATACATTCCTCGGAAGAACAGGCTATCATTGGAACTGAAAAAGCCGCACCAACTGATGAGCGGATGAGGTTGGGGTTGTAGAGATCGGTGAGGGGGTCGCATACCAACACGGCATCAACACCTGCCGCATCAGCGCTACGCAAGATGGCCCCAAGATTACCAGGCTTTTCCACACTCTCAACCACAACAACAAGCGCATTGCGGCGCAATGAAAGGTCGTCCAGTCGTGTGTCCCGCATTTTTACGAGCGCTACAACGCCTTCGGTCGAACCGCGATAGGCAATTCTTTCGTATAGGGCTTCTGATACTTCATAAATATGGGGGACTCCTTCCAGTAACTCTATCGTGGTGGCTCTGTTCTCTGTCAGTCCGGATGTGGCAGCCTCTTTACATAAGAAAATGGTATCTATCTCGTAGCCCGCTGCTTTGCAATGGCCAAGTTCGCGGCGCCCCTCCACCACAAACAGGCCCTGCCTCCGGCGCTCGGCCGATTTCTCCTGAAGCAGTCGCAATTGTTTGATGCGCGGATTATGAGTGCTCGTTATGATAGTTGGTTCCATATATAAATAAGGAGTAGATAAAAGTTATATTTGCTTCACGGGGCGACATGGATTTCCCACGGCCACCACGTTCGAAGGTATGTCGTGAACCACTACTGAACCAGCTCCAATCGTCACGTTATCTCCAATCGTTACACCTGGCAAAATCGTTACGCTGCCGCCAATCCAAACGTTGTTCCCTATATTTACCGGCAATGCCCATTCCCTGCGCGAATTGCGCTCTTGAGGGTCTGTGCTGTGGCAGGCTGTGTAGATACTCACGTTGGGCCCTATGAAGCAGTCGTTGCCAATGGTGACGTAGGCTTCGTCGAGCACCGTGAAATTAAAATTGGAAAAGAATCGCTTTCCAATGCGAATATGCTTTCCATAGTCACACATAAATGGCTGCAAAATGTTGAAATCGTCATCGGCCGTGCTTCCCAGAATCTTTTTCATCAGATTTCTGCGCCCATCAGTGTCGGTAGGCAAAATCGTGTTATATTGCTGCAAGGCCACCTTCGTTTCGTTTAGTTCGCGCAGCAACTGAGGGTCTGTGGCCATATAATTCAATCCAGCCAGCATCTTTTCCTTCTCGCTCATAATATATTATTCTTATGGTGCTTGTGGAGCAACGTTTTTCTGTCGGCGAAATTAGCCAAAAACGCTAAAATAAGTGTTATCAACCACCAAAGAAATCTTGTTTGTCCAAAAGTAATACGTGTGTGCGCAAAAAAAATGGTAACGTCTTTCGGTATTTCCAAAAATGCATTAACTTTGCAGCGCTTTTCTTAAGACACTCGCATATAAGAAAGGAATTTTTTAGGAGAGATGGTAGAGTGGTCGATTACAGCGGTCTTGAAAACCGCCGTGCTGAGAGGCACCGGGGGTTCGAATCCCTCTCTCTCCGC
>CADBQP010000015.1 GCA_902796835.1 uncultured Bacteroidales bacterium | reverse complement strand
GCAATACAGATCGAGGGGGTTTCGCTTGAGGGTGTCTTCGGCATAAATCTGCGATGCCGACAACAGGCTAGTTCTATTCCAGTTATAGTTGAGGAACAACGAAGAGCGCACATTTGCAGAATCACCAAATGTTTCCCGATTATGGGTGTAGAGACCTTGGTCGAAGGTGATGCGCCCTTGGTCGTTTGTTCCATCATACCATATATTCTCAAACAGTGGGTTTGTTTCGCGCATTCGCTTCACCAGGTCAGCATGGAAGTCGCGCAGATTGCGCAGATTGCTTACCAAGGAATACGAGAACTCCGAGTTGTATCCCATGCCGTCTACACCATAGAACTTGAAGAAATCGGCGGCCTTTTCACCTTTTCCATTTAAGCCGATTATCATTTGGCGCCATGCCGCCGTGCTAGTAGTATTCAGACTGCCGTATGGGATGCTGGCCACCGACGACACTGCCACGCCGTTCTTATGGGCTACATCGAGAAAGGCTCCCGGCACACGTCCGAGAGGCGCAGTCCAATGGCCCCAATGAGTCACGTAGGGCCACATGGTAAACACTTCGCTGTCGTACACTCCATCGGGCAAGCCTTTCTTGCTCACATCGCCCACCGGCACCCAAGCCAAAAGGCGCTTATCATTCTGCACCGTCAGCGAGGGGCGCACCTGAGTGTTGGCATTGCGAAAGTGAAGTTTGGGTTTCACACGCGAAATAAAGAAATTGTCATCTTCAGTCAGCTGGCTACCTTTTTCCCAGTTTCCGAGCGTGTTGGCAAAGTCGCTGCTACCAGGCCCCCAGTCAATGTAATTGCTCTTTAGCTGCTGCGCACTGCCAGCTGTAGCAAACAGGGCAGAGGCCAAGAACAAAAGGAATTTTTTGTTTTTCATAGTTTAATTATTATTGATGGTTTTCAAAATCCAATTACAGGCTAAGAGATTTCACGGCAAATTTATGAAATAGAAACCACTTTCCCACTTTTTAAGTCAAAAAAAAGCTAAATGCAAAAATAAAAAATCCGGCTGAGCAAAGCTTCAACCGGACTATGCATGATTATTCTAAGGTGCCAGGCCGTGTTTCACAACTGCCAGTCACCAATTTTCCTAATACTTCGGGCAGGATTTCCTGCTATGTTGATTTCTAAGGTAATGACGGATTTTTCAGAGCTGCCCGCTCTCTACCATCCGCACCACTCGCTCCACATATTTGTCGTCGCCTTCAGGATCGTAGTGTTTGTTAAGACTTTGCCCGAAGACGAAGGCTATGCCTTGATATACGTTGGCCCTCAGTGAGCCGATGAAAGCCTGCGCTATGTCGTAGCCCGTTTGGTTGCATTCGCGGTCTATGAGCTTCACCAGGAGCTTGCCCTGCGAGCGAGTGAGTTTCTTTAGGCGCGGAGCATATTCCTTCTTCAGTCCGGCCTCCACACGCGAGATATGCTCCATGCGCTCCTTTTTGGTGGGCAAAGTTTCAAGATACTCGTAGGTTTCGATGACCGTGAGCCTCACAAGCTTGGCCATAGGGAGGAGCAGCTTCACGTTCTTTACGAGGCGCGTGTAGTTTTGACGCTCTTTTTCGCTTTTGAACGTGGGGGGCGCATACTTATATAACGTGGGCATGATGATGTCGGGGATGCTGTCGCCCCGATAGGGCACCTTGCCCACCTGCACATGGAGAGGCACGGCCGGCGACGGCTCTTCAACAGGCGTTTGCGCTGACAGGGAGAGAGTCGGGCCCCACACTACGGCGAGGAGAACGAAAAACTTATGTAGTAACTTCATGGCATGGACTTACGATAACACCAATGAAAAACTCGGAAGAAAGGCTCACAGAGCACTTCTTCGGCATAGAAACGAACAAAGCGGAAGTTGCGTCGCAGCTTACGCAAGAATTTTTGCGCCTGCGATTCGTGTGCAAAGTCGTAGCGCGGATCGCTATGCCCAAAGTCGCCGGCCTGCATAATTTCGGTCAGTAAGAAATCGCCGGCATTGGCATCGGGCTCGCAAAGCCAGCGTTGCGGCTCCACTCCCAGGGCTTCGCTCATTACATACATAACTGCCCGCGCAAACCTATAGATTCCAAGACGCCGGGCACGCTCCATGGTGCGACAACGAGTTTCTTCGTCGAGTTGCATGAGCACATAATAGTAATCCACGAGCTGACGCAACCCCACGCCCTCCTCGAAAATGTGGCGATAGAGGTGCACCAGCTGAAAGATGGCATTAAATTCGGCTGTGGGCACTGCCATTTGGCGCCCAGTGCCGTCACTAAGCGTCACGATGTGAGAGAACTGCTGCTCACGCATTTCGTTGAACATGCGCTGCAACCTTCTGTTACGCCACGGGGCGCAGAGGTAGCTGGGCCTATAGTGCACTTCCACATCGACCTCGGGATGAACGGGGAAATCGATGTGGTGGTAGCAGGCTTTCGTGCCAGGCGTGTATTTATGGACATAGCGAGAAGCCTCGCGAGGAGCCATGTCAACCCACACATCCACGTCGCCCGGATTGCGACGCGCCGGCACCGGATAGAGCAGCGCATTACCCTGCCCTTTGAGGATGCACGTGCGAATGCCATGGACCTTGAAAGTATGTACAACCCGCGCTGCCACGTCATCCACAAGCTTATTGAAGTTTTTTAGACGTTCCGTGGCCGTGTACCACCGCATCACGACCCTGCGCTCGGGACGCCACTCGCCCTCTAAGGGCTCCACAGCCGAATAGAGCACACCAATCAGGGCATGCTTCTTGGCTTGTTTGAACACCTCTTCCCATTCGGCTGCGCTGAAAGGGTGGTCGAGCGCCGAGGCTGTGCCCAACGATAGGCGCAAAAGCTGAAAAAGCGGTAAATTAATCATCGTTCCTTAAAGATGCGCCACAGAAAGACTACATTGCCCACCACATAGCGGCGCCACATACGCCGAGGCTCGCGCAGCAGGCGATAGAGCCACTCCAGCCCATGGCGCTGCCACCAAAGGGGGGCACGCTTCATAGTGCCGGCATAAAAGTCGAATACGGCTCCGATGGTTCCCACATGACAATCTATGCGAAGTTCGCTCCAATGGGCAAAGGCCCACTTTTCCTGCTTCGGTGCCGTCATGCCAATCCAGAGCAAATCGGGCTTCGCCGCATTGATTACCTCTATCATCCTCTGGTTGTCTGCCTCAGAAAATTCGGGTTTATAGGGCGGCGAATACGTTTCGACCGCGATGTTGGGATAGTCGGCCACGGCACGTTCGCGAATGAGGGAGAGCACTTTTTCGCTGCTGCCTACAAAGAGGCATTTTCCTCCCCTGTCGTTGAGGCGCTGCATCTCCATCACAAACAAATCCCAACCCGCAATGCGCTCTGCAGGCTGCGATGCAGCCCCAATCCATCGGCACGCCTTCACGATGCTGGCACCGTCGGGAATTAGTGCGTCGCCACCCTTCAAGGCTGCAGCAAAGAGCTCATCGGTTTGTGCCACATTATAGGAATGGGCATTTATGGTATTGATGAGTAGCTTTCGCTGCGGCAAGGCCATGAGTTCCTCGCGGCTACAGATGAGTTTCAGCGTTTTTAGTCGAAGCATAGGGTTATGAATGAGAAGAAGCACATTCCAATAAGATGCGCGTCATGTTTTCTTCGAAATGCCGCAGTGTGAATTTTTCTTGATAGCTTTTATAACCTTGTTCGCCCATCTGGCGGCGCAGGTCTTCGTCGTCCAGAAGTCTCTCTAAAACTCTGGCCAATGATGCGGCATCTTTTTTATTGCAAAAGAGTCCGTTTTCTCCCTCTTTTAGAATGTCGGGTATACCTCCTTCTCGGGTAGAGACAATGGGAAGGTGGTGTTGCATGGCCTCGAGCAGCACGAGGGGAAAAGCCTCGTTATAAGAGGGAAATACAAAGACATCAGACTGAGCAAACATCTTCTCCTTTGCTTCCCCGTAGCACTTCCCGTGATAACGCACCACATTTTCCACTCCCATTAAGGCTATCTGCCGATGCAGACTTGCCTCGCTAACCTCCGGTGTTTCGGCTCCCACAATGTCGCACACAAATTGGTACCCTTTCAGTTTAAGCTCCCTGCATGCCTCGAGCAGACAAAAAAGACCTTTGCTTTCCATCAGGTTGGAGAGGAAAAGAAGGTGAGGCTCCGTGTTGGCTGCCTCGCGGGAATGTGCAGACAGGCCGATTGGCGCCGTGCCATTGTGGCACACAAAGAGTTGCGATTCCGACACATAGGCTCGCACATCGTCATAAAGATATTTGCTCAGCAATATCACCTTCGTGCCACTGAAAAAGCGCTTATAGCAAAAGTTGTAGAGCCAATTGCCACGTTTAGACGAAAAGCCTTTGTTATGGAAGTGCATCACAACCCTGCACCCCATTCGCTTGAGACTCTGAACGATAAGGAAATCCTTGAAGAACGCAAGGCCGGTGGCATTAGGCGTTATGTAAACCAAATCGGGGTTAAAGGCACGGACTTCGCGTCTTACATTCCTGCAGAGACCTATAAAATCGAAGAGCTTGCGAAACCTGAACTTCCCAATTTCCTGGAGCGATGCCGACGTGGCCAAGTTATGGTAGCGCGTCGCGAAAGTCTCGTTCACTAAGATGCTGTCGTGAATAGACTTGCCCACCATAGCCGCACCGTGCACTGGCGGGGGCAGATGGAGAATAAAGAGAACTTTCGGTTTCGTGTTTTCCACTTCTATTTTCGTTGAATTCGCCGTTGCTTTTTCCATGCTTGCAAGCGAGCAAAAAATGTGGGCGAAATCAGTTCCACGAAAGCCACAGCCTTTTCGCGAAGACTAATGCCCGAACAAATCACTCCCCATGCACCACTGCGAAGTTTGCGCTTACACTCGGCATACAACTCAGGATAGACCTCTTCGGCATGAGCTTCAACAATATGGTGCAGGCAATATTTATAGGAAGCCCATTTGTGCCAGGCAAAGGCCTCGCGCTCCTTATGGCTGCGCAGGGGCAGATGTTTTTCTATATATTCAAGAGTCTTTATGGAACCGATACCCTGCTTTTCCACATTGGCCGACGTGGTGGCCGAAGTGGGGTTGTTAATGCGATATACATAGACCTTTCGCTCCCCCACCCCTATCTTTTTTGCCAGCGAGGCGGCCAGAGTGATAAACTGAAGGCCTTCGCCAGTTGTGAGCTGAGGCACATTGCGCAGGTGGTGCTTCTCTATGAAGCTCCGATCGTAGATTTTATTCCATGAACCAAGACGCATATAGGGCAAGAAAAATTCAGCCACAGCCTCTTCGGAACTAATTGAATAAATCCTGTCTTGCTTCACCTGCTCGAGGTCTGCCGTAGTAAAACAATTCTTGGAAATGGCCATTTCTGCCTGCTGTGATGTAATAATATGCAGCATATATTCCACAAAATCGGGAGCCAGATAGTCGTCGGAATCTACAAACGTAACGTAATCGCCCGTAATCAACTCCAAGCCGGCATTTCGCGCTGCGGGAAGGCCCTTGTTCTGCTGGTGCACCACCCTGATGCGACCATCCTTCTGCGCATACTCCTCGGCAATGCGGCCCGAAGCATCGGGCGAACCATCGTCCACACAAACCACCTCGAGGTTACTATACGTCTGAGCTAAAATCGAATCCAAGCATTGCGGCAGATAATCTTCCACTTTATACATCGGAACCACAATGCTCACCAATGGAGAAGAAGGAGAAATGTTATCCATATCAAACATATATAAAACAACGCATGAACTATTCTTTTTCGGCCAAGGCTTGTTTCAGGAACTCGCGGCTCTTCGATGCCTCGTGCACCATGACTTCATTGATTTCACTGAAATCCCATGTTCTCTGCAAAGCCTCCTCACAATCTGAGGCACTGCGAAGAATACAATCAGAAATACCGAAAAGCCTTGTCAAACTTTCCATTCTGGAATTCACTTTGTGCCGATGCCTTTCGAACACGTACACCGGTTTGTTGAACATCAACGCAAAAGCCGTTCCATGAAAAGAATTCGACACAAAGGCATCGCAATTGTATATCAGAGTCAAAAAATCGCGCGGCCCGCCGTTGGAGAAATTCCGATCGGCATAGAGTCGCGGATAAGTATCGTTTATAGAATAAATCCGAAGGTTCTTAGCCGCAGCATAGCGCTTGGCAAAGGCTTTAAGCTCGGCATTGCCTTCAAAATCGTAGATGAGCAGATAAGGCTCACGCTTCTCGAAAGGAAGCATCATTTTCTTCCACTGAGCCATGTCGAGCAGGAAAACAGGGTCGAGCACCCACTGCCCTTCAAGATTCAATTGATGCAAAATGTCCAGGCCATGAAACTCTCTCACGCCAATAGCCTTAAAATCCGACAACCAGCGAGCGAGCTGCTCTTTAATGTCTTGGGCAATCTCTACGAACGAAAAACTGGCTGCATAGGCCACCTTCTGCTCCGAGCGGGCAAAGGCCAGGTAGAACACGGGGTCGCGCCCTGCATCATAGAACGTATTCCAAATCTGGTCGCTACCAGCCACAAACACATCGGCCGCAGGCGGCTCGTTCATCACCTGGCGAGACGAAACATACAAATCGGTTTGTCGCAATTCGCGCGCCACAAAATCATCGAAAGCCCGCTTGCGCTTCAGTGTGGTTTGGCGTTGCAGGAACTTCAGAATGCGATAAACAAAGCGAGTTGCAGCAAACCGGCTCATTTTCGATTCTGGATTCACCCACCTGTAGTCGTACTTTCGCGTCAGGTATTCGGGCTGATAGTTGAGCAACAGCGCTTCATGGCCCTGGCTCAGCAAATACTGCTGCAAGGCGTACGCCTGCAAAGCCGCCCCATAGTTATAAACGTTATATGTCGTAACCGTAAGAACCTTCATGCAGTCAGTTCTTTCCAATGCAAACTTCCTTATAAGAACGACCTTTATACCTACGCTCCCAAAGCCAGTTTTTCAGATAACAGCCCCTTAAGTATTTATAGGCATAAAACAAACAGCGATACTTATTGTGCACCAGTGGGTCGCGATAATAACGCCCGCCATACATCTGCTGCAACTTGGCCCTATCGTCCTTCCATATGTGCCCGCCCATGGCAGTCTTGGTCTCCTCATAGACTCTGATCGCACCCAAAGGCCTGTCGAGCAGCATAATCTTTGTGCCGCCTTCGTAGTTTCGTATGAGCCACTCCACATCCATAATGGCATGGAATGTCTCATCAAGAAAGCCCAGCTTTCCGAACAAGTCGCGCCGCCAGAACATACCCTGCTGCACAATGTTAGAATACCCACGCTCCATAAACCACTTATTCACTACGAGGTGGGTAAACTTCATCACCGTCCCATCTCTTCCTATCACTGCCCCATTGCCATTAGCGAATTCACAATCGGGGTGTTTCATGAAGAAACGGCCCACCTCGAGCAGTGCCCCTGGCAACAACACGTCGTCGCTATTAATCCAGCCCACAATGTCGCCCGTAGCGCGGTGCATGCCTTTATTGATGGCAACGGTTTGTCCCTTGTCTTTTTCGGAGCACCACCATGCCAGCCTGTCGGCATACTTCTTTATAATCTCCACGCTATTGTCCGTAGAGCCGCCGTCGCAAATGATATATTCCAAATTAGGATATTCCTGACTCAGAACAGAGAGAATAGTTTCTTCCAGGAACTCTCCCTGGTTATACGATGGTGTGACAATTGTTATTTTGGGGTAGGACATGAGAAACTTTTATTAATAGCTACTTTATAAAGATCCACATATTTTTTGAATTGATCCTTTGAAAACAGACCAGCTCTATTGTGACAATTAGCCTCCGAGAATCGTTGTTTGTCATTACAAACCGTAACAACGGCCTTCTCTAAGGCTTTATAATCACCCTTAGGAACAGCAATTCCGCAAGTTTCGTCTATAGACTCAGCGCTTCCTCCAGTTTGAAAAGTTACCACAGGTGTTCCAGCTGCAAGGCACTCTATATTTGTAGTAGGAAAATTATCTACCAGAGTGGGATTCACAAAAACATCCGCAGACCTCATCACCTCTGCAAGTTTTGATACATCTTTTATGGGCGGGAGCGACAGAACACGGGGAGAGAGCGACGCACGTTCATCTTCACAAATCTGACCAACAATGACCACCTTATAATCTTCAGGCAATTCATCGGCTAACCTATTTAAATAGAACAATCCCTTTAACTTTCCCATATATACAGCTACGCCCAATACCACCTTTTTTGATTCCAATTTATATCGTGCCCTGAAATCGCTTTTCTCCACAGCACTGAACTTCGATATATCTATTCCGTTGTAGATCACACTTATAGGAAAGCCTTTCAGAATAGACTGCCTAACATAATTTGCCATCCACTTCGATGGTGACACTATATATAAATGTTTGAGTAAAATATAGGTTCTCCGACGTATAGATAATTGCAAGGCTGAATTATCTATGATTGTAGGCCAATAAAACCGTTTCTCAGGACAGTGTCCACATTTTTCACGCCATCTGAAACATCTAATCTGTTCAAAGTGGGCACACCTCCCTGTAAATGCTCTACAGTCATGCATCGTCCATACCACAGGAATATTCTTTCGACGCAGATACCAAAACAGCAATGGGAGATTGCACATCCATGAATTCACAATATGCATATGAACTACATCCACCTTTTCTTTTCGTAACGCCCAAATAAGACAGAGAGTTGAAAATGATGAAAAAATATCCTGCAAACCGATTAGTTTATACAAATGAAAATGCACAAACCAATTCCACCGTACCCCATATAATCTCTGTTTCGGCAATGGGTTTCTTTTGTTTGCGCCAGAGTTTGGTGTCAGCAAAACCCAATCGTTTCCCGAAAGACTAATAGCTTCGGAAAGATCCCTATAAAAGCGAGGGAAAAATCCACTATTCCGCTCGTGTAAGATACCTATCTTCATACTCTACTCCCAAACTTCCTGTTCGAAAACAGTTTGGAAATTATCAAAATATTTGTGATATTCACGCTGCATGTGATAACGTTGAAAATTCACCAAACTATAGAGTACGACCATCACAATTAGCAGGTGGCGATACCACAAGAAAGGAGATTTTCCCACTAAATAACAAGCTAAGAAAGGCATGTATAAGGAGTAATACATCAGCAGGCGTCCTACATCCATCGTAAGAAAAGGCTCAATGAATACCCCTATGGCAAAACATAGGGCAACGACAAACTCATAACGGCTCAACTTTTTGTAAGTAAGGGTAATCCCAATAAAAAAGACAACATAAAGCGACTGCAAATAGAACGTAAAGGAATCTTTTTCCTCGAGCTGGTATGTGTAGTGACGGAATCGCGAATCTGATTCCGCCAGAAATGTACTGATATAATCCCTTAACACATCTACTGACAGAAAAAAACGCGACACAAATAATGCCATTAGAATACCCAATATTACATAAGGATTTAAAACACGTTTCTTTAAATGAGCAATGAATGGCAAAGCCAAAATAGGAAGTGCTGCAATAGCTGCTGTATGGATATTGATTGCCAAATAGAAACACAACAAAGCAACCGCATATCTTACCACATATTTCAAATCACCTCCTAACCTATCAAGAACATGCCTATCTGAGACAAAGCAATCAACAGCCAACATAATAAGTGTAACGGTTAGCGTCTGCCTATTGGTATCAACCAGCAACAAATAGTGCTTCGGGATTAATGCAAACACGACAAAAAACAACCAATACAACTTTGGTTGTATATATTTTCGCACTAAGTAATAGTATACCCCAAAATTAAACAATGCCGTCACGGCCATAAAACCAAAAAACCCTATGGGCCGACAGATGCGCATGAGTAAGGCATAAAGATATTCGGTATCCAGCGTGTCGCGCATAGTACCATTTGCCGCGCGCCACCTCTGAACATATACCTCCCAGTCGTTTATGCACATATATTCAAATGCTGCAATAAAGAACAGCACGAAGAACGATATCAAAAGACCTATATCTTTATTCTTCGTTCTATCAAATACAGGTGCAAGGACAGCAACTAATAATAAAAAATAAACCATTAATTAGTTCTTCAATAGCATTCTATTCCCAACTTATGGTTCCAGACCCACCAGTTATGTACGCTGTTGTGCCAACCATGGCTCGCCCCATGTCGCTAAGCATAAATAAAGCCAAATTTACCACTTCGCCAACTGTCAACATTCTTCCAGATGGATTAGCTTTCCAAGTCAGATCCATCTCATGTTCATCATTTCGCCCCATCATCGGTGTAGCCACAGGCCCAGGAGCTATCCCATTAACCACGATTCCATAATTGATGAGTTTGTCTGCCATACCTACAGTAATGCTATTAACTGCATGCTTAGAAATTTCATATGGAGTCCATCCCGGTTTTAATGCCGAAGCAGAACTTATGTTTAAGATATTTCCTTTGACACCTCGCTCTTTCATATGATTCGCAACAGCTTGGGAAATAAAGTATAGACCCTTAACATTGGTATCTATTACCGTGTCCCAACACGATTCGGACACACTTCCAAACTCATCCTTTCCATGATATCCAGCACTATTAATGAGCATATCTATGTTATGAGGAAAATTTGATATTACATCGGATATCATTTTGGTATTACAGACATCCAGCACAAGGAAATCACAACCTATTTCTTTTGAGATTGATTCTATTTTTTGCCCATCACGACCAGTTATATATACTTTACATCCAGATTTGGCAAGAGCCTTTGAAACACCCAGCCCTATTCCGCTACTTCCACCTGTAACAACCGCAGTTTTTCCACTGAAAATATTACCGAATTCATAGACAGGCACTTGTACAGGGATAATCCTATCGCGTACAATATATTGTTTCCATATATTTTTAAGTTTCTTCACTATCATAATAGTTTCCTTTTAATTTTTCCAGCGAATCTCCGAAACTTAAGTATAAAGCTGTCTGGATGGTTCTCTCCATAGAACTTCTTCAGTATCTGAGCATCTTCCTCCATATCAGTAAAGACCTCTAAAAACTTAGGAGAGGAACTCTTTGTGGCAAAAGACTCCAACGCACTTTGTAATTCTTGTTTGTTTCTCGCAGACGAATACTCAAAACCTAATGATTTTACCCATCCTTCTGCAGACTTTGAATGTTCGGCACAAATATAATCATTTAATGTAGGGATTATGTCTTTATCCATAAAGAAATGAAATTCAGCGCCACCTCTATTATTTAGAAGGACAATGCGAACATTATTTCCCAAATGACGTATGCCAGCTGCATTCATGTCATAAAAGAAACTTAAATCACCTATCAGGCAAAATGCCAAATTATCTTTTTGCGTTGCCTGCCCTATGAACGTAGACAAACAACCATCAATACCCAAGGCTCCTACATTGCTAAACACTTTTATTCCACTACGCAGTTTGAAGAACTGCATTACACGCGTACTATTTAGAATGGCAAGATGCAGTATGCTTCTTTCGGGTATTATTTTTGATAACTCTCCAGCCACATAAATACTCGAAAACGGGAATTCTGGTATTTGAATTTTCTCCAATATTAACCGCCATGCAGAATCATATTGCTTATTATTCTTTGTTAACGGCATATTTTCAGACACCATCTTCTCAAAAAAGAAACTAGCAGAACATTCAAATATACAAGACAATCCTTTATATACATCACGATACCTTCCATCTTCATCGATCGAAAAATGCTCAAAAGTATCATGCCTTCTTAAAAATGGCTTTAGGCTATATGCTGACAGATTATTCCCCAATGAAATCACAAGATCCGGAACCAGTTCTTCAGTTAGGTTTCCCGTTTCCGTCAGTGGATAAGTATGTAAACAAATAGGACTTTCAAGATTTGATAGATGCTCTACAGATATAACACAATTATATCTTTCATAAAAAGACTCTATGTTTTTTACATCACGATCAGAGAAGAAAACATTTTGACCTACTACGATTAGCACCTTCCTAGCATGAGATATCTTTTCTGCATAACGCAACCATATTGAATCCTCATCCTCTGGTTTGACAATTTCAACTTTCCGAATAGAGGGCAACTTTTCCACATTATACTGATTATAACTCCCTACTACTGGTATGTTTATCTGAACAGGTCCTTTACTACCGTGTATAGCTGTCAATATGGCTTCTTTGATTAACCTTTCGTTATACCAATCATCATTCTCGTCATGATTGAGGTTCAAGGTTACAGCTTTTCGACAAACCTCTCCAAATATATGGTGTTGCTCTATTTTTTGTGTTTCAATCTGGCCCTGGAAATATGGATTTTTGTCTGCAGTTATAGCTATTATTGGTACATTCTGATAGAATGCCTCCGTGATGCCTGGAAGGTAATTAGATACGGCCGTTCCCGAAGTGCATATACAGGCAACGGGTTCATTGTGTATTTGTGACACTCCGATGCCGAAATAAACTGCACTTCGCTCGTCTATTACAGAATAACAAGTAAAAAAATCATCTGTCTCTATCGAATGTATTAAAGGTATATCACTCCCACCTGGCGATAGCACCACATGTTTAACATTATAAACTTTGAGACATGCTATCAGTAGT
>CADBQP010000014.1 GCA_902796835.1 uncultured Bacteroidales bacterium | reverse complement strand
TGGCTCGACAGTGATTTTTTCTGCCCCTCCCCAAAAAAATAAAAAAAGGAACAAAAACGTAACTAAGCAGAAATCTATGTTCAATTAAAAAATATATGTTATGAGAAAAATTCTATCTTTATTGATGCTCTTCATTGTGGGAATTCCCATGCTGAAAGCGCAAGAAGTAACCACGTGGAACAGCACGCTCACTCCGGTAACCAAGGATGCACTTGTGGGCTCGGCCGGAACGGGAGCCTACTATGCCTTCCGCATGCCGTCGACCTCAAAACCCGGATGGTGCAACTTCGTCAACGAGGCCGGTGCGTTGAACAACCTTTCGAGCGCCTATCTTTTCCGCATTGAAAACGGGGCCTCGGGCAAATATAGGCTCACCCGTAAAAGCGACGGCAAGCAACTGAGCGGAAATGCCGCCTTTGCCGCCGAGGGCATAAACCTCACTGTGACCAACCGCGTGCCGTCTGATGTTAATGATTATGACACTGGCTATAGCAACAACACGCCCTTCGTGAGTTTCGACAATGGCAACGGTCTACACTACAACTGCGGCAACGGCTCGGGCGGACTGCAGTTCCGCGGCGGTGCAGGTGGCTGGAGTGTATATATTACCTACGGCCCCTTCTATGTGGTGACCATCAATGCCGTTGACGAAAATAGCAATCCTATCCCATCTGGATCGCGCGAGGCAGTGTGCTACAACGGAACCACAATCTCCGCCCCTGAAATCTACGGATACGCCTTGACTTCGGGCGGAACGTCATATACCGTTTCGGGCCACGACTATACATGGAACCTCACCTATGAAAAGGTGACCACCCACAACGTGACGCTCAACATCACGGGCGACGTGACAAAGAGCATTGAGCTCAACAACGTGCCCGAAGGCACTGAAATCAACATTGCCTCCCAACTTGGAGTGAACAGCAGCTTCATCACGTTCTCGCCTGCCTCGTTCACAGGCCCAACGTCCGACCAGACTATCAACGTAACGGCAACCCAGACGCTCCCCTTCGCCACCGACGGCACGCAGTACTTCATGAAAATGAAGAGCAAATATGTCACCACGGAGAGCACCAACAGCACGCATTCTACCCTGCAAATACAGAATAGCTATCTCTGGACCTTCAGCGGCAATGCCATCGACGGCTTTAAGCTCTACAACGTGGGCGCCGATGCCTATGCCAAGGTGATCGATTCCGACAACAGCGTGGCCACCTTCGTCAGCGAGGACGAAGCCCCCTATTTCGAACTGTCGGCCAGCAGCTATAACGACGGCACAGGTGTGGGTGGCTACTGCCTGAAGCTTGCAGGCACCACCAACTGCTACCTGAACGACCGCGACAGCAAACTCTCCACATGGAAGGACAACCGAGGCACCAACGACCACGGTTCGATGTTTAAATTCGAGAGCCTCAGTCCCGTCATCCTTGCAAAGCTCAACGAGCTGACGACCATGACCAACTATGTGGGCGGCGTGCAGGCCGAGGCCCTCGAGGCTGGCCATGCCTTCAAGACGAAGCTCGACGAAGTGACGGCCGCTCCCACTGTAGCCGGATATAACGAGGTGATTACCCAGGCCGAGAGCTACAAGGTGGCTCCCGAAGACGGCGGCTACTATCGCATTGTGAGTGCCTACAGCGGATTCCCGCAGGTCAAGGCCGTATATAACGACGGCGGCACCATGAAGTGGAAATCCTATGCTGCCGAAGACGCCAGCATGGTGCTCAAGTTCATCAAGAACGGCGATAATTGGAAAATCTACGTGCCCAGCGCCGATGCCTACATGGCCGGCAACACCGGCACCACCACCACCGACGCTGCCAGCGCCGCCGACTACACCTTCACCGACTTTGGCAACGCCGAGCTCAACATCTACGACGGCGCGGGCAACCTCCATGCCAACAATCACGGCAATGGCACCGGAACGGACGGCACACTAATCAACTACGGCTCGGGCGCCGGCGGCGCTTCGTCGTGGTATGTAATCCGCTATGGCAACGAAGTGAGCGAAGACCAGCTCATTGCCCCCTATCAGACCAGCGTGAACACGGTATATCAAACCTATGCCACTTCGGAGAAGGTCGTCGTGGCCAACCCCGGCGTGACGGTATATAAGGTGACAGGCGTGGCTTCCGAAAAGGCCACCATCGTGGAAGCCGGCACCAGTGTAGTGCCTGCCTCGACGGGAGTCATCCTCAGCGGCGAGCGCGGCAAGACGTTCACCATGCTCCGTGTTACGACCGACGTAACCTCGCAATATGAAGGCAACGTGCTCGTGCAGGGCGACGGCACGGCCCAGACGGGCCACTTCGTGCTGGCCTATCGCGAAGCCGACACCGACGCCCACTTCTATAAGATTGGCACGCTCGAAATTCCTGCGAACCGCGCCTACCTGCCCGCCTCCTACGTGAGCAGCACCGTGGCCGCCCTGGCCCTCAACTTCGGCGACGACGACGAACTCACGGCCATTGAGAGCCTGCCCGCACAGGCTGAGAGCGCCCAGGGAGAGGCCTTCGACCTGCAGGGACGCCGCGTGAGCAAGCTGCAAAAGGGCATCTACATTGTGGGCGGAAAGAAAGTAATGGTGAAATAATCGCGCCCAAGAGAGCGACAAATACAATCGCAAACAATTCACATTTCAAAAAAAACTTCAATACCGACAAAATATGAAAAAGAATTATATAAGTCCCAGCCTGAGCGTGATTACCATGCAGGCCTCGCAGTCCATGCTGGTGGGTTCGGTGAGGCAGGACACCACCGTGGACAAGGGCGAGTCGAACCTCACCTTTGTGCGCCGCCGCCTTTGGGCCGACGACGAGAATGGCAACTAAAACTGGCCCTGCCCCGACAAATAGGGAAACCTAAATTAAACAAAGAAACGAGCCCCCTGCCAACGTAATTGCTTGGCAGGGGGCTCGCTGTGTGATGAAGGGTGTGGGTGGAGTGAGAGAGGCTGTTGGGCCTCGTCCGTGGCGGCTTGGCAGCCTTAGTCTTCCTTGTTGGCTCGCTTGCGGGCCAGGTGGTCGAGAATGACTTTGCGCATGCGCATCGATTTGGGCGTCACCTCCACGTATTCGTCGGCCTTGATGTATTCGAGGGCCTCTTCGAGCGAAAAAACGATGGGCGGAATGATGCGTGCCTTTTCGTCGGTGCCGCTGGCACGCACGTTGGTGAGCTGCTTGGCCTTGTTGACGTTGATGACGAGGTCTTTTTCGTGCACGTGTTCGCCCACCACTTGTCCGGCATAGACCTCCTCTTGCGGATTGATGAAGAATCGTCCGCGGTCTTGCAGGTGGTCGATGGCATAGGCATAGACCGTGCCGCTGTCCATGGAAATCAAGGAGCCGTTTGTGCGACGGTTTATCTCGCCCTTGTAGGGCTGATATTCCTTGAATCGGTGGGCCATGATGGCCTCGCCCTGGCTGGCGGTGAGCACGTTGGTGCGCAGGCCGATGATGCCGCGCGAGGGAATGTTGAATTCAATGTCGGTGCGGTCGCCCACGCTTTGCATGGAGGTCATTTCGCCCTTGCGGCGCGTCACGAGGTCAATCATCTTCGAGGCAAACTCCTCGGGCACGTTGATGGTGAGTTCCTCAATGGGTTCGCATCGCTGCCCGTCTATTTCCTTATAGATTACCTGTGGCTGCCCCACCTGCAGTTCATACCCCTCGCGGCGCATGGTTTCGATGAGCACACTCAAGTGGAGCACTCCGCGTCCGCTCACGGTCCAGCTGTCGGTGCCTTGCGGCTCCACGCGCAGTGCCAGGTCTTTTTCGAGCTCCTTGTTCAGCCGGTCGCCAATGTGGCGCGAGGTGCAAAATTTTCCTTCCTTGCCGAAAAAGGGCGAGTCGTTGATGGTGAAGAGCATCGACATGGTGGGCTCGTCGATGGCAATGGTGGGCAGGGGCTCAGGATTGTCGAAGTCGCAGAGCGTGTCGCCAATTTCGAACTTTTCGAGGCCTATGACGGCACATATGTCGCCGCTTTCCACACTCTCGGTGGCCACACGGCCCATGCCTTCGAAGGTTTGGAGTTCCTTGATTTTGGTTTTCTCGAGGGTGCCGTCGCGGTGGGCAATGGTGCATGCCATGCCGCTGCGCATGGTTCCGCGGTGCACACGGCCAATGGCGATGCGGCCCGTGTAGTTGGAATAGTCGAGCGAGGTGATGAGCATCTGGGGTGTGCCTTCCAGGTGTTGGGGCGCGGGAATAACCTCTACGATTTTGTCGAGCAGATAGGTGATGTCGCCGGTCGGTGTGTGCCAGTCTTCGCCCATCCATCCGTTTTTGGCCGAGCCATAGACCACGGGAAAGTCGAGCTGCTCTTCGGTGGCACCGAGGTCGAACATGAGGTCGAACACCATTTCGTAGACCTCCTCGGGGCGGCAGTTGGGCTTGTCGACCTTGTTGACCACCACAATAGGTTTAAGTCCAATCTGCAGGGCCTTTTGCAGCACAAAGCGCGTTTGGGGCATGGGGCCCTCGAAGGCATCGACCAGCAGCAGACAGCCGTCGGCCATGTTGAGCACACGCTCCACCTCGCCGCCAAAGTCGCTGTGGCCCGGGGTGTCGATGATGTTGATTTTGGTGCCCTTATAGTTTATGGAAACGTTTTTCGAGAGAATGGTGATGCCACGCTCTCGTTCCAGTTCGTTGTTGTCGAGAATGAGTTCGCCGGCATTTTGGTTTTGGCGGAAGAGGTTGCCAGCCAAAAGCATTTTGTCGACCAGCGTAGTCTTGCCGTGGTCAACGTGGGCAATGATGGCGATGTTGCGTATGGATTGCATGAATGAAAATTATGTATGATTTATCAGAATGTTTTATTATTTAGGAGAACCAGAGCATGACGACCACCTGTGCAATGATGACGCGCACGAACATGCAGAGTGGATAGACGGTGGCATAGGCAATGCTGGCGTGGTCGCCCTCGGTGGTGTCGTTGACATAGCCCAGTGCAATGGGGTTGGCCATGGCTCCGCAGAGCATGCCGGCCGTGGTGGCGAAGGTGCGCTGTTTCACCACAATGGCCACGATGGCCACAATCATGACGGGCACAAAGGTGAGCACCACGGCATAGAGCAGCCAGTAGAGGGCCACGGGTTGCATCACGGTGTCGATGAAGTTGGTGCCGGCGTCGATGCCCAGACACCCCAGATACATCGACAGTCCGAGCGAGCGCAGCATGAGATTGGCCGAGCTGGTGGTATAGGCCACCATGTGGACGCGCGGCCCGAAGGCACCCACGAGAATGCCCACAATGATGGGGCCGCCGGCCAGTCCGAGCCTCACGGGATAGCTCATGCCCGGAATGAAGAAGGGGATGCTGCCCACCAGCAGTCCGAGCACAATGCCAATGAAGATGGTCACCATGTTTGGCTCGTCGAGCAGCTTCACGGTGTTTCCCAGTTCGTTGGCCACGCGCTTCACGGCCTCGGCCGTTCCCACCACGGTGACGCGGTCGCCCATGCGCAGAATGAGGTCGGGGCGAGCCACGAGCTGAATGTCGGAACGCTTCACACGGCTCACGTTCACCCCATAGCGCCGGCGCAGGTTGAGCTGAGAAATGCGCTTGCCGTTGATGCGCGGCTGAGTGATGAGAATGCGCTCCGAAACGAGTTTGTGGTCAAGGTTGTTCCAGTCTATGTCGTTTTTGTTCCAATCGGTGTTGTCGCGCTTTCCGAAGAAGAGGGTGAGACTCTTCAGTTCACGCTGCGAGGTGACCACCAGCAGGCGGTCGCCCTCGTGCAGCTCGGTGTCGCCGTCGGGCAGCATCACGCGTCCCTGGCGCCAAAGGCGCGTCACGGTGAAACGCATGTGGTCGGTGTCGGTAAACTCGCTGAGTTTCTTGTTGAAAATGGCTGGATTGCTCACTTCGAACGAGGCTATGAAGGCCTCGTCTTTATTGCCCTCTTCGTGGGTTTTGCGCAGGAAGGGGCGCAGCGAGCGCTTCGAAATCATCAGCGCGAAAATCACTCCCACCATGCCCAACGGATAGGTGACGGCGCAGGCCAGCGCCGCTGTCGATGCCATGTCGGGCATGCCCAGTTGCTTGAGTGCCTGCTGGGCCGCACCCAGGGCCGGCGTGTTGGTGGTGGCTCCGCAGAGCACGCCCATCATGTCGGGGAAGGGAAAGCCGAAGAGCCACACAATGGCCAGGGCCAGCAGCGTGCCTATGCCCACCACGGCCAGGGCCAGTCCGTTGAGCGACGTGCCGCCACGGCGAAAGGCCGACACAAAGCCGGGACCCACCTGCAGCCCCAGTGCATAGACAAAGAGCACCAGCCCGAAGCTTTCGGCATAGTCGAGCATGTTGGGGTCGATGAGTTTGGTGTCGGGGTTTACCTGATGGCCAATGGCTCCGGCAAGAATGCCGATGAGAAACACGTAGGTAATGCCCAGACTGATGCCGCGAAAGCGCAGCCGGGCCAGCGACAGCCCCAGGGCGCATATCAGGCAAATGATGATTACAGCCTGAATGGCCGTATGGGAAAGCAGGGTTTCGGACAACCAATCCATGGGAGGAAAGACAAATTATCTATAACTTTTGAGCTGCAAAATTAGGAGTTTTCCACCACATGACGGAATAAAACGGAATAAAACAGCGAAAAGATGGAGTTGCCACCTTTCAAGAAGGGAAGTAGTGCAGACAGATTTCTTTAGACACCGCAAGATTTTCTTGCCCAAAAATTTGCCAGTTAAAAAAAAGGGGCTACTTTTGCATTTGCATAAGTAAACAAAAGAAGGATTCCTGCATCGCTCTGGCGATGGGGGAATTCTTTTAGCGTTTATGCGACACAACCAAAACTGACCTAAAAAACAAACAAATGGCATACATGACACAAGAGGGCTACGACAAAATGGTGGCCCAGCTCCGCCAAATGGAGCTCGTAGACAGGCCTGCAGCCTCGGCAGCCATAGCCGAGGCTCGCGACAAAGGCGACCTTTCGGAAAACAGCGAATACGAAGCAGCCAAGGAGGCTCAGGCTATGCTCGAAATGAAAATCAACAACCTGAAGGCCGCCATCGCCGCTGCCAAAATCCTCGACACAAGCCACCTGAAAGGCGACATTGTGCAGATACTCTCCACCGTGGAAATGAAAAACGTGAAAAACGGCGCCGTGATGAAATACACCATCGTCAGCGAGAGCGAGGCCAACCTGCGCGAAGGCAAAATCAGCTCGGCCACACCCATTGCACAAGGTTTGCTCGGAAAAAAAGTGGGCGATGTGGTCGACATACAAATTCCGCAAGGCACCGTGCAGCTCGAGATTCTCAACATCAGCATCTAACCCCCTCCAAAAAAAAGAATAGCACCATGACCATCTTTAGCAAAATCATCAAGGGCGAAATACCCTCCTATAAGTGTGCCGAAAACGAGGAATTCTATGCCTTTCTCGACATCAACCCCGTCACCAAAGGTCACACCCTCGTTGTGCCCAAGCGCGAGGTGGACTACTTCTTCGACCTCAGCGACGACGAAATGGGACGCATGATGGCCTTCTGCAAACGCGTGGCCGCCGCCATCAAGACAGTATTCCCCTGCACAAAGGTGGGCCTCACCGTCATGGGCCTCGACGTGCCCCATGCCCACGTGCATCTGGCTCCGCTGCAAACAGAGATGGACATGGACTTCGGAAAGAAAAAACTGCAGCTCCCGGCCGAAGAAATGACCGAAATAGCAGGCAAAATATTCGCCGAATTTTCAAAATAAACCACACACACAAGAACCCTATGAAAATCTTCACGCTCCTCAAGTCGGCCCTCATAGCCATAGCCGTAGCTTTGGCCTTCGGCTCGTGCAGCAACGGCAAGTTGCAACAAGTGGTCGATTCCGCCAACGCACAGTGTCCTTACAGTCTCGGCACCTTTGGCACCATGACCAGCGTCACCCTCGATTCTGGAAACGTGGTATTCACCTACGAAGTGGCCAACGATTCGGCTACTCTGCAAACTCTTGAAAAAAGCGAAGGCTTGGCCCTGAACATAGTGAACACCATGCTCGCCAACCCCGACAACGACACCAAAGAATTGCTCGAACTCATGGTGAGCCAGCGCGCCGGCATGCGCTTCGTATTCCGGGGCAAGGGCGGAGAGATCAGCCAGTCGGCCATTGAGCCCGACGTGCTCAAGGTGCTCATCAGTAACGAGAAAAATGTGGCCCTCGACAAGGAGCACAACGAAGCCATGGTCAGCGACACCACCGAGGCCGACCTCGCAAAACTCGTGGAGGAAACCAACAAAACCTTCCCCCTCGAAATGGGCAACGGCATGACCCTCGAGCGCATAGAAATAGAGGGCAGTTACATAGTATATCACTGCCTGCTCAACGAACAAGACCTTACCATAAAAGCCGTAGAAAAAGACGCCCAGAACGTGAAGAAAACCATGCTCAAAGCCATTCCCCGCATTGAGCAGTTCAAGGCCCTCTGTAAAGCCTACGACAAAGGTCTCATCTACCGCTATCGTGGCGAAAAGTCGGGCAACACTTTCGGCATCGTCATCACAGCTGCCGAATTGGGCAACTAAACCCAGTTCAAGATAGAATACAAAAATCCCCGTCTGCAAACGCACATACGTTCGCAGACGGGGATTTTCGGTTAATCCACGCGGTTATGCAGGTGACCCACTCTCTATAGGTATATAATTACACCTCGACATCATCCAGCGCGTCGCCAAGAAGTTCGGATATTTCTTTTGTGAGGCGATGTGCAGAACTTCGTGGAATATCTGTAACCACCATTATTTCCGACCAACTTAATCCCAGTTTGAGTAGATAGCAGATTTTTAATTTCTTTTCATTTAATTTTTTGATTCGTTTTTCTGCCTTGTAAAGAAAATCCGGATCAGCTAAATTGATGGCGTCCATCAGTGACACCCAATCATTAGCATTTATGCGAACACCATTTTTGTTATTGGCAGCATCTTTGAATTTTCTGAAAATTGCCTTTTTACTGACACCTACTGCTGTATTCAATTTCACTTTGGTCAGTCTCTTATTTCTTTCCTCCGTCTTCTTAATTCGTTCTTTTTGTTGTTCTATTATCTTTTTTCGGTGAAGGAGAATCTTATCTTGCTTTTCAATTTTTGCTTGATTAAGTTCTATTATGCTTTCATTTCTTTGAATTTCTACTTCTTTACTGGCTATGATGCTCTCTTGTTCTGAAATATTTCTTCTCTGCTTCTCTATAACATTTTCTTTATCTTGCAATTCCAAATCCTTTTTGAATAGCATATGCTTTAACTTTTTCCTGTATTTTGTGTATACATAGGTTATAATGCCAACCAGTAAAAGGGAAATGAGTAATACAACCATAGAAGTTCGCCACAAGGCAGACGATTTCTTGTATGCTTCAGCTTCAGCTTCTATGTTTCTATTGTACTTATATTCATTGTGAGCATCTTCTGCCAATGCTTGTTGCTGCTTGAGGTTAAATGAATCAATGTATGTCGCATACAGATGAGCGTACTTCAATGCTTCTGTAGTTTTTCCTTGGGCGGACAGCACTTCCATCAATCCTCTGGACTCTTCACAATTTCCACTAATGCTTAAACCTGACTGAAGCATTTTGTGATAATATATGGCAGAAGAATCCAATTGATTTGTACGTTGGAAGTACATGGCTTTTGCAATGTAATAATTTCGAGGTACTTCACCGTCCAAATGGCTATCTAATAGCGACATGAGTTCCGTTGCTTTCTTAATGTTGTTTTCCTTTGCGTAGTACGAAGCCTGCTCAGCAATAATATCTGTGTTCATCGAATAGGAGCCGTCCCGTTTAATAAGGTTGAGAGCCTGATTATAATAAAGTTGCATAGAATCTTTCAATCCTAAATGTTGGTAGCATGTGGCTACATCCATCAGGCCACGCTCATCCATTTTACCAATCTTTTCTAGCAGGAGGTTCTCTTGTTTTGAAAATACTAACGCATTTTTGAAATTATGCAACTTAAAGTATATGAATGAAAGTTGCGAATAAATGTTAGAAAGTATCAACGTGTCAACCTTCTCATTAGTCTGCTGGGCAATTTCAACTGCTTTCAGATAGCTTCTCGCTGCACCAGGGGCATCGTGCATATCTCTGTGTACGCTCCCCAAATAGTAATAGGCTTCCATCCTTTCATTTGCTGAGCCGTTTTGGTCATAATAAGAAACGACCTCTTGAATAATGGAGTCGGAGGTATGCAGAATAAAAGCCTTGTCGTGCGCTTTAATCTTTAAGAGATGATATTTATGTAAAGACCTGCTATCCATGCTCTCTGTTTGCGTCGCAATAGAGTCAAGCATCTCGCAGGCTTTTTTCGGTTCGGTGTTGCATAACGAATCAATGCGCTCAAAAAGGAGTTGTATGTTTTGGTTCGTTGGGGTTGCATTAAAATTGTCGAAATAGTGCCCAACAATAAAGGAGCATATTATGCATAATATGAAAAATACAATTTTCTTCATGGATACAGGAACTACATTTAGGGAGCAAATATACAAAGATTTGTGTTAAACGTCTCATTTGAATTGTCTATTTCACAAAAAAGTTCATTGCTGTGTTGAAAAATAATCCCACAAACAATCTTATGTATAACCTTGAGAATCAGATATAAATAGGGGGATGGGCAAATCTTGAGATTTGATTTTTGGGATTTTCATGGGATTATTAGGACGATTTTTGCTTGCAGGATTATATGTCGTCTCGTAATTTTGTAATCACATATTTTGTAATCACATATTTTGTAATCACATAATCAAACAAAATTACCATTATGAAGAGATTTAATCTAAGAATTTGCGTTTTCGCGATGTTTCCAGCCTATTCAGTTTTGCGTTGGCACAATCGTTAGGTTTTACACCTATTACTTTCACTATTCAAAACGGTAACGTTATAGGCGACTCACTTAAAATGTAATCTATGAAACAAATCAAGAAAGTAGTCTTGAAAGAGGCCACAAAACTCTCCCAAGAGGAGATGAAACATGTGTTCGGTGGTAGTGGATCAATGGGTAGTGGTTATTGTGCCGCTAGTTGTAGAGACAAAGATGATAATATCCTTCTTTCTGGTCAAGTAGACAATTGTGAAAGTGGAACCGTTCGAGCATTTTGCTCAAGGGTAATAGGAACGCATCATTCTATTTGCGTAGGTCCTCTTGGAAGTGGTTTATTTTATTAACTTAAATTATTGAAAGCTTTCGGCTAGTCAGTCATGATTCTGGCTGGCCGAGGGCTTATTGATTTCGTTATGAATTGGAAACTGTTTTTATTGTTCTTTGGGATCTCTCTTAATTCTTTTAGCGAAAAAGTAAAAGAGGCTAATGATTCTATTACATTGTGCGGGTATATAAAAAACGGATTGAATGGGAATATCATTGAGACTGCAAGTGTTACTTGTGTGAATAAGAACAAACCGTCCTCAGAGCGTTATGTATCGTTTGTGAAAGATTTTTCAAGCATGCCACAATACTTCCACGACTATATGTATAAGCTTAAAGTGCCCCATGCTGGCGTGTATTGTCTCTATATAGAGTCCAAAGGTTATGGAACAGACTCATTGATAATAGAAATCCCTCAAAAGAGATACGGGAAAAAGGTCCGTGAATGGGAAATGGAGGATATTTTTCTGGTTCCAAGTCGAGGTGTGACAAAATTAGGTACAGCGGTGGTTCGTGCTTCACGTGTGATGGTGGTAATGAAAGGTGACACATTGGTATATGATGCTTCAGCATTTAAGTTGTCCGAGGGTTCCATGCTTGATGCATTGATTTCACGCCTTCCTGGAGCGGAAATCGACGAAAACGGAAGAATTACTATTAACGGGAAGTATGTGAGTAGCCTTTTGCTCAATGGCAAGGACTTCTTTAAGGGTCAGACACATGTGGTGTTGAAAAATCTTCCTGCCTATACGGTTAACAAAATTAAATTCTATCAGAAAGAGCCTGATGATGCCTATCTCGTAAGAAGCGATTCAAGCGAACGACACACTGACCCCTGGGTGCTTGATGTAGTTCTGAAGAGAGAGTATAATACGGGATGGTTGGCGAATGCCGAGTTAGGAGGTGGAACGCACCAGCGTTATCTTGCCAGAGCCTTTGCTTTACGCTTTACAGAAGTCTCCAGTCTTATGGCTTATGCCGGTATCAATAACCTAAACAGATCTTCTACAGCAGAACTAGATGGTACGTGGACAAATCCAAATCAGAACGTTGGACGTTACGTAAATAAGGCAGGCGGTATAAATTTCCAAAAAGAGAATCCTCTTACTCGCAATAAGTTTGATTTGCATCTGTCCGGAAATTACACATCTTCATCTCTGGAAGAGTTTTCAAACAAAACGCTGTATCTCCACTCTCCCAACGTTTTCCAGAGGATCCATTCGCAAAGTCAAAATCGCGATGCAAACATTGATGCGAACGGCACATTTCGACACCAAGGGAAAAAGATTTTCCTTTATATGAGCATGAAGACAACTTACGATAGGCAAAAAAATAGAACCTTTTCGCACGATGCCTCGTTTGGTGCATTGCCAGAAGAAAACCATTGGGGAGGAGCGCTTGATAGCATTTATCATGGCTCTAATGCGTATCGATTAAAATACGCATTTATCAGTAGGATGCAGGAACTGAATTCCGTAAAACGAGAAACTTGGAATTTTAGTTATTATTTGAACACGACTATGCGCTCTCCATTTACAGGCAATAATATTTCTTTGCGAATTGATGCTCAGCATAAAATTAGCAATGCAACAGGAAGGTATTCTTATGATTATGAAAATGCGGGTTTCAGTACTAACCAGCTTCATAATCGTCCTGCTCATGACCGAGTTAGCAAAATTTCGACAGAGCTGGGCTATCAACTTTTATCGAGAAAAATTTTTAAGATAGACCTTAAATACAATTTTGATGCAGGTTATACCAACGATCGTCTTTCCATTTTTGCCTTGCAAAATGATACCAATTTTATATCTGCAACCAACTGGGTTATTACAACCGCAGAAGTGTTGCAGCCAAACTCTTATCGCACAAGCTTACAGAATATTGAACATGAACCTGCACTCAAAATCTTTTGGAAACTTTCACCTAAAGCAGTTTTAAATATGACATATCCAGTACGGTTTATCCATGAAAAGATAAATGATGTTCGGCATGCCATCTGCCAAGTCAAGCGTCGCAACTATGTCGCTTTTGAACCATCGATACATTTTGATATTCCGGGAAGTCTTATGTTTCATTACCATATCAACAACCATGCAGCTCAGATGGTGAATCTTTTGGATATTAACGACGATACACAGCCTCTTATCAATCGCATAGGCAACACAAAACTTAAACGTCCTACATCTCATCATGTAATGTTTACGTGGCAACGTGGTTTAGGAAAGATGCAACGCATGATGAGCGTATATTATCAATATAATCTTTATATCAATAAGGTATCAATGGGGCTAAGCTATGACCGTATGAGTGGCGTATCAACTATTAAACCTGAAAATGTAAGTGGCGACTGGAACATGCTTTTTCAATTTAGGATGTCACAGGCTTTAGACAAGAGTCAACGGCTTCGTACTTCTGTCCTGCTTACTAGTGGATATGCCAACTCTGTGGAACTTATTAACAATGGGATGTCTGCCGAACCGAAAAGAAGAAGTGTGCGGAATTTTGAACCCAGTTTGTCGGGAACAATCAACTATAGTCGTGATAAATTGAATATGACGCTTCGCGCTTCCACTTCTTGGCAATATGTTTCACATGTAATAAGTACTGACGATAATATAAAAGGATGGAAATATCAGATAGGTCTTTCCGCACAATGTCCATTGCCATTAAAGCTGACATTGAACTCCGAACTGTCTGTACAAGGACGTAAAGGTTATAATTTTAGCGAAATGAACACAGACGATGTGGTATTAAATGCATCTCTTACACGTGCTTTTGGCAAAAATGAAAAGTTTGTTGCAAAACTTTATGCCCAGGATCTCTTGGGTTTGCGAAAAAACGTCAGTACTTTTGTAAATGCTCAAGGTCTAACCGAGAAGTGGAGAAACATTTTGCCTCGATATATTATGTTAAGTTTCATTTGGAATTTTCATAAGACACCACGCCAAAACTAATAACATATTAATGCCTTTGCCGATTTGAACGAAAAAGGCTTGGTTCAAGAAGACACCATCTTTTGGGATTTCTATAATCTATTCTTGACGTTAGAAACACATAAATAGATACTTTAAATGAAAAAGAAAGTACTTACCATGGCATTATTGATTATAAATACCATAACATTAAATGCTCAAACAACTTCATTAAGTCTCTATGTGCGTGATGCCATTTTCAACCGTCCTTTGGCCGGCGTGCATGTTCAAATCCTTTCGCCCGACTCACTGCTTGTGGATACTTGTGAGATGATACGGTTGGATATGGGCGTGAAAAAGGACTATCTGTATGTATGCGAATTTCCTAATAAAAATCCTTATTTTTTGCTTAAACTCTCAAAAAAAGGGTTCGATACGGAAATTGTTCGGGTGGAATCGGCTCGAGAAGTCACGCCGCCCCCCGTCCTGTTACGCAAGACACCCATACAACTTGATAGTGCTATCGTGCGTGCTTCAAAAATCATGATGGTGATGCATGGCGACACCATAGTCTATAACGCTGACGTCTTCGAACTCTCCGAGGGCTCAATGCTTGATGCGCTGATGGAGCAGTTGCCGGGTGTCAAATTATTGCCTGGTGGTATCATTACGGTGAACGGCAATCCCGTAAGCCGTTTGCTGATTGACGGCAAAGACTTTTTTCAGGGCAATCCCGCCGTGGCATTGGAAAATTTGCCTGCCTATACGGTTAGCAAGGTCAAGGCTTACCAAAAGGCACCGGACAATGCCTACCTGACGCGCCGAGAGGGCGAAAAACATTCCGAAGATCCGTGGGTAATCGATGTGAATCTCAAACCCGAATATCACGCAGGTGGGATTGCTAATGCAGAAGTCGGGGCTGGAACGAAAGAACGTTACTTGGGAAAGGGCTTCGGCATGTACTTTAACGACCGTTTCCGTCTGGGAGCATATACCAACTTCAACAATCTGAATGACAACCGGCGTGCGGGGCATGATGGAAACTGGAGTGCTGGAGAGCCCCTTTCAGGACAGAGAATGCAACAGAGGGGCGGGCTTTTCTTCCTCGCTTCATCAAAAGACGATAAAACAGAGATAAATACGACGCTCGAGGCATTCCACGACAATGAGAACATGACTACCTTTATCGCTTCAGAAAGTTTTCTCAATTCCGGAAATATCCATAACCGTTCTCAAACAGTTTCACGCACCTGCAACAGAGGAATTGTATGGGACGGCAACCTTTCCTTAATGAGAAAAAAGACCTATTGGTTCTATCAGCATCATTTTGATTGTTCTTTTGCAAACACATCCTCTTCAATCTTGAGTGCTGAACTTTCCAAGAATCCTGTGGAGCGATATCGGCTTGCTACGCTCGACAGCATTTTTTCGCTCTCTGGATATTCCATGCTTCCTTATGTAACAAACTACTACAGCGACTTTCAGAAAAAGGAGTTTGACCGCTGGAACTATGCGGGAGTATTGAATTCTACCATTCAATTACCATGGAAAGAGAGTCTGAATTTAATTGCCGTTGCTACATACCATAAGACTAAAAGCAGGACATTTTCAAATTATCTGCTCAGAACTCCTTCTGTCTCAAACGAAACGACATTCAACAACCGTTTTTTCTCTGAGCCGGAAAAGCGCTTTTCGCTAAGTTTGCTGGCAGACTACTGCCTGATTGAAAAGGACGGCAACTGGCATAAAAAGATGTTTCTGACGTATGAAGAAAAGTATGAGCATAACAAAAGAGACAGGTTGCTGCATCGCCTTGACAGACTAGGAAACGGATGGGATGAACAAGGCTACCAACGGTTTGGCACCTTGCCTTCCACGGTAGATTCTCTTGCTTTGGCAACCGATTGGACAAACAGTTACTACCGGAGTGAAACACATTGGAAACATACGCCCCAATTACGTTTTATGCTTATGAAAGATGATTTCCAGTTGTTCATGGATTTTCCGTTTACAATAGAAAATGCCCGTCTGAACGACTTGCGTCTTGAGAGTTTGCAGGTGAAGAAACAGTTCCTGAAGTTTGAGCCTATGATAAACCTGGAATATAAACGATTTAGATTCTATGCCAAATACAAACGCAACGTACCTGACCTGCATCTGCTTTTGGATGTAACCGACAACAGCAATCCTTTGGCAGTATTCATGGGCAACGAGGGGCTGAAACCGACCGATGTATATTATTTGAAAGGGGCGTGGCAGCTAAATATAAAAGAATACGCACAAAACGCTTATGCGTCGTTAGAGTATTATGCCGAGCGAAATGCCGTGGGGCAAAATCGCGCTTATGACCCAAATACCGGGGTTTATACCTATAAGCCAATGAATATAAACGGTAATTGGCAGGCTGAGTTGAGAGGCAGTTATGCCCGCAATCTCAACAAGACAAATCATTGGAATGTCTCTTTTGATGGCAAGGTGCATTACAACCACAGTGTTGATTTCGAATGGACAAACTACTCAGATGTAATAAACAGAAGCATTGTTCACAATTATTCATCTGAAGCCACGTTAAGCTTGCGTTATCGCAGCAAGCCACTCAATGCTGGCTTCAAAACCACCCTTGACTGGCAACATGCAACAAGTGAAAGAGCTGATTTTCAAAAGATAAACAGTTTGAATATCCTCTATTCATTGACAGCGCAGGCGAAGTTGCCCTGGGACATTGATGTAAACTCAGACCTGACGTTCTATACGCGGAACGGATACGAAGACGAGACGATGAACACCAATGAGTGGGTATGGAATATGTCGGTTGAGAAGCGCTTGCTGCGCAACAAGAGCCTGACGCTGAAGTTCACGGCTTTCGACCTCCTCGCCCAACGCAGCAACATTATGCGCACGCTGAATGCACAAGGACGTGCCGAGACTTGGTACAACACCATCCCGCGCTACTTCCTTTTCAGCATTGCATGGCGTTTCCATAAGGCTCCTCGTCAAGATTAAGAGTGAAACATATGCATAAACATTTTCCGGGTCACCTGCATAATCACGTGTGAGCGTACACTAAAACCGTGATGTTTTTCGTTCTTGTAAGAAACGGGATATCACAATGAATCCACAATACGAAATACTTG
>CADBQP010000013.1 GCA_902796835.1 uncultured Bacteroidales bacterium | reverse complement strand
TTCGAGCGAAGGTCGCAGGGACCGGAGAAGCACCCTGTAAGCGCGCTTACAAACAAACTTTTTTAAGTTTACGCAAAAAAAGTTGTCACCGACCGAAGCCGCCACGTCAGCCCCGAGGGCGATAGTCCGATGAGGCTGGGGGCGAAAAAGCGAAGGGAGGTAACGAAACTCTTCTTAAAACCAACAACAATTCTAAGTAAAACCTCAGCAAAAACGTAAATCCAAACACAAGAAAGCGAAGAGGAATAAGCTGCCGCGTGGCAGCACTCCTGAGCTTTCCATGTAGCTGCCGCCATAAATGCGGCAGCATGGTGGGGCGATGTAACGGGAAATCCCCGTCTGCGAACGTACGTGCGTTTGCGGACGGGGATTTTTTTGTGTATTTGTCTAAAGGAGGCGTCGACTCCAATTGTCAATGCTCATTAATGAGGTTAATGGAGGAGGGTTGCAATAGCTTTTGCCAGCAGCCTGTTCCTGGGCTACACCATTTAAAATTATTTAAATAGTTGGGAGTTTGTGTGGTTCTTCTTAATTTTGGCCTGGAAATATACTCTCATACTCTCTGAGCATGGTTTTGTTATCAAAAGAAAATAATTCATCAAAAAACTAATTTAATATCACCATGAAAAAAGCTACTTCCCTCTTTTCTAAGCTTTTGCTGGCCTCCCTTTTTGTGGCAGGTCCAGCTTGGGCTCAGGAACAGACTATCACCATGACATCTGCCAAGGCGGCGGGCCAGACGGTGACATTGCTCGTGAACCATACGCGCGATGGGGTTACGGTGGATTGGGGCGATGGCACGGCCGTGGCCTACAACACTGGCAACGATGTCTTGCGCGAAGTGACGGGCGTCTATAAAGGAGGCACCATTACGCTCAAGGGCAGTTCAAAGTTGACCACACTGATTTGTGCGGGCCAGGAACTCACGAGTTTAGATGTCTCGGAGGCCACTAACCTTCGTTCGCTCTATTGTCAGGACAATCAGCTCACCGAACTTGTGGTGCGCAACATTAAGACGCTCACCGACCTGAACTGTGCCAACAACCAAATTGCGAGAATTCAGCTGAGTTCTACCTATCTACCCAATCTGGAAACCATGAATGTAGCCAACAATCAGCTTGGCAACATCTCCAATTCGGCGACAGCCACCAATTTCGTGGCCTCGCAGCCCAGATTGCAGTATGTCAACGTGTCGGGCAACGGAAAGATTAAGTCCGTGGCCACCAGTGCGGCCCTGAAACTTGACTATCTCGACTGCTCCGAAAATTCGGCTACGCGTGTTACTTTCAGTTCCAACGAGATGCCCATTACCACGCTTTTGCTCAACGACAATGCCATTAGCACGCTCGACGTGAGCAATTTGCCTCGGTTGCAGCAGGTCTATGTGGACAACAACCAGCTCCAGACGCTCGACCTCTCAGCGGCCGCCGAGCTCGACGAGCTTTCGGCATCCAACAATCTGCTCGACCTCGTGTCGTTGCCGCGTCGTCGCATTGCCACGCTTTATTATCCCAACAACTACCTTGTGTTCAGCTCGTTGCCCCGTCAGGCTTTCATTGCGGCTGGCAACATTGTGGTCTATCCGCAACATGCCTTTAACCTGCCTTCCGACATGAAGACATCCGACGACGGCTCGCCCTACGTAGAGGTATGCCCTTCGTGGGAAGATCGCACCAATGCCGACTATGTGGTCGATTTCGTGGAAAAGGTGACCGACTTCAACGGTACCAGCCGTGCCACGATTAACTTCTATCAGGTGCTCGACGATGCCTCCGAACAGCTTCTTTCGCGCAAAACGTCGAAAGATGGTAGCGGCGATTACGTGAACACCAGTTCGAAGATTTCCTTCGTGAAAGGCATGAAACGCGTGGTGGCCAAGGTAACGCACACCAACTCCAGCTATGCCGACTATTCGTTTGTGTCGAAGCCCTTTGCCGTGGGCAAGGACAATGCGGTGGGCATCGACGAGGTGAGCCACGATGCAGCCGAGCTCACCATTGCCGTGGGCCATGGCGAGCTGCTCCTCATTGGCGGCAATGGCCGTCGTGTCAGCGTGTTCGAGGCCAGCGGAAAGTGTGTATGGAACGGAGTGGCCAGCGGCAATGTGTCCGTGCGCCTGCCCCGTGGCATTTATATCGTAAACGGAAAGAAAGTGCTTCTCTAACGAGGCGTTCTTAGTAAAATTTCTCCAGTTCCCCTTTTTTAGAACACCTCAAAATCACAAAGTATAATATGAAAGCAATACATAAGTTTTTTGCCACGCTGAGCCTTGTGGCCTTGTGTCTGGCAGCCATTCCCGCTGCCGCGCAAAATGCGCTCACCGAGGGCATCCCCGCCATTTTGGCCCCTCATGCTCAGACAGTAAACTACATGGAGCGTACGCTCTGCTATACGATTAAGGCCAACGTTGCCTTCAACGTCACGACAGATGCCGAGTGGGTCAGCGTAGCCCGCCGCGACGGCAACACTGTCTATCTGCACATTCAGCCTAACTACGAAGACGAGGGCCGCACGGCCAACATCAAGTTCCTCAGCGAGGATGGCACCGTGGAGCAAGTACTCGTGCTCACCCAGACCAAGGACGAGTCGGCCAACGAAGTGCCGCAAGACATCGAGGTAAAACCTTCGTCGGCCAGCGACAACACCCACCAGGGCGATGCCGACGTGTCGAAAACCCTCGACAACGACTATTCCACCATGTACCACAGTCAGTGGTCGGGCTTCAACGTGTCTGAAAGTAATCCCGCCATTCTCACCTACAACTTCCGCAGCGTGGAGACGATTGACTATGTGAACTACGTGCCGCGTCAGGGTGGGGGCAACGGCGACTTCGGCCGCGTGAAAATCTACGTAACCCTGCAGGGCCAGTCCGAGCAGCTCTATGGCACCTACGACTTTGGCCAGACAGGCATGACCTATACCGTGTCCTTTGCTCCGGCGCTCGAAAAGCCCACCCGCATACGCTTCGAAGTTCTCTCGGGCAAGGCCAGCCTGGCCAGTTGCGCCGAGATGGAATTCCGTGCTAAAGACCCCAAGGCGGCTGCCGAGTTTTCCATTTTTGGCGACGAAGTTTATACCACCCTGCGCCCCGGCGTGACGGCCGACGACATTGAGGAAATCGACAACGGCTTCATCAAGTCGCTTGCCACCAAGCTCTTTCGTGGCACCTATAGCAAGGACTACCGCGTGGCCACCTACGAATGCTTCAGCTCGCCCGAATACCTGAGCGACAAGGTCTTCAACGCCCCCGGCAAATACTATGACCACTGCGAGGGAGTCACCGGCATCAACATTCCCAAGGGACGTCATGCCATCGTGGTGAGCGGCATTCCCGAATCGCTCGGCTCTGTGGGCCTGCGTGTAGTGGCATGGTTCTCGCGCGACCTCAACGAAAAAGGCGAGGGAGCCGGACCGGCCGTCTATACCTACGGACTGCGCAACGGACTGAACGTCATCGACTACAACGGCGACAAAGACGGACTGGCCTACATCAACTATTATATATATGGTGTACCCAACAAAACCGACTATCCCGACATCAAGGTGCACTTCATCAACGGACAAGTGAACGGCTACCTGTCGAAAGACAAGACCAACGACGAAATGCACGAAATATGTAACAACGCCGTAAACCGCTGCATGGACGTAGTGGGCCAGCGTGTCCACTCCGTTTGGCAGGCCTCCGGTCTCTACAACTATTGCAAAACCTCCACCGGCGCCAACAAGGGCTACCATCAGTTCATGAACGTGCTCGACTCGCTCATCGTGTGGGAGCACCGCCTGCTCGGCTTCGAAAAATACAATCGCATTCCGCGCAACCACACCATGGCCTACGTCAACTACACCTACTACATGTTCCAGGGTCACTACGGAGTGTCGTTCATGTATAACCAGGAGTCTCGCGTGCTCAACTGCCAAACACTCATGACGCGCGACAACGACGCCATTTGGGGACTCTCGCACGAGTGGGGACACCAACACCAAATGTTCCCCTACTTCTGCTGGGGCTCGCTGGGCGAGGTGTCGAACAACATGAACTCCTACTACAACATTCAGGCCATGGGCTACCACGGCGAGTCGGACAAAATACGCAGCTACTGGCCAGAAGGACGCCGCAAGGCATTCGACGACATCCCCTTCAAGAATGGAAGCACCTATATGACGGCACGCCGCCTGGCCTATCAAAACCGCAGCAACTTTAGCTACAACAGCGACTTCTCAAAGCTGGCCGAACTCATGAAAGACAGCCTGGCCTATCCCGCCACCGACGACAAAGTGGCCACATGGACCTTCAATGGCCAAAACTACGACATCACCAGCCGCATGCTCGGGTTCTCGCACAGCGAAATGGGAGGCGAGGCTCTCACCCCCTTCGTCATGCTCTATCTTTATGCCAGCCGCAACTGGCGCACCGACTTCGGTCCCGACCTCTACGAGGCACTGCGCCAAACCGACAACGAAAACGGCTCCGTCATCGAAAAGACCAACGGCATCGACAAATACGAGCTCATAGCAGCCGTTCAGAAAGGCATGGGCGGAAACTTCTATCAGCGACTCAGCAACGCCTATCCCGGAAGCTGCTGGGTGAAGCGAGGCTATCTCTCGAAAAACAACATCAACCGCTACGACAACGGAGTGCCCTTCATCCTCAACTTCATACGCAAATGTTCACGACTCACTGGCAAAAACCTCTTCCCATACTTTGAACGCTGGGGATTCCTGCGCACCGTGGCGCTGCAAATTGGCGACTATGGCACCTACTATCAGCTCATGACACCCGAAATGTATGTAGAGTTTAAGGCCGACATGCAGCAACTCGTCACCGATGGTGTGCTCGAAGACATCGACGATGCCACCGTCACTGCCATCTCAAACAGCAAGGATATGTGGGAAGTCGAGTTCGGAACAACTCCCAACATTCCCAACCGCTAAAAACTGGGAACGCGCATATAGCTCTCCTCGCAGCAATTCTTCATCAGGTTTGGCTCTGCCCCCAAAACGGGGTGGGGCCAAACTTTCTTTTTCTGCGTGCAACGAGCCAACAGTTTGAAGAGTTGAGCCAATAGTTCGAAGAGTTGAGCCAATAGTTTTCAGCCTCGGCCTGCCTCATTTTTTTTATTCCTGCCCATATTGCAAACTGCGTTTGCTAAAACCCATGGTTTAGCAGAAAATATTGAAGGGCCGCACATTTTTTCGCTCAAGGCAGTATCTCCCTTCAAAAACTTCTGACTATATTTGTAGTGTCGTTTGAGGCAGAAGGCTGTCCTCGCTAAGCGACTGCACACACATACTCATAGTATAAAGAAAGAGCGTTTTGCTGCCGTCCTGAACTGAAATCTGGAAAATTTCTTCGCAACGGGATAGAGCAAGAAGCTCGCGCCGATTGTTAAACTAAAGTTGTAATTTCCCAAGTTGCCACCCCGCCGCCCTCATTGGGCATGCTGCGTGCAGGGTGGGGCGCAACCGCCGTTTAGCATAGGCGTGGGCATATTGTTTATTCGTTGCAAGGCGTTCCAGAGCCCCAGTTCAGAATAAGCAGTTAGTTCCCACGTTTTTTTGTGTGCGCAAAAAAACCGTTCACCACAGACCTAACACGCAAACACGCCCCAAGGGAACCAGGGCCCGCGCAAAGCTACAATGAAAAAACTCCACTCCATAGAGCTGGCCGCAAACTGCATAGCCCTTCTTGCGCCCATCAGCCTCGTGGTGTGCCTGGACAAGCGCCTTGCTGCTCTCCTTTCCGTTTCGAGCGCCACATTCTGCGGCTGCAGCTCCCCCGCTGGCAGCCCTTAGCACTATGGGCAGAAACCTACCGACGAACAATTATAAACTTTTCATAAACCTCTAAAAATTATTTATCTCTATGCAAAAATTCTACAAACTAAAAACGCTCCTGATGATTTGCATCATGGCCGTGCTCGGCATGGGGCAAACGTGGGGAGCAGAAGAAATGCTGACCTTCTCTGATTTAGGTCTTTCGGATGCAACTAAGTTGACGTCTTATGAACGTACGAATTTCACTATTAGCTTTGGTGGAACTGGCACAGCTGCAGCGTATTATACTAATGGCTCAGCTGCACGTATTTACACTAGTAACACTTTCACCTTCACTGCTAAAGGTACCGGGGTTAAGATTACAAAGATTGTGTTCACAACCACTGGTTCCAGCTATAGACTTACAACTTCTAACACATCGGCCTCAGTGGGTACGATAACCCAAGACCAGTGGACAGGAGATGCCAGCGAAGTAACTTTTACGAGGAGTGGTTCTGGTCAAGTCCGCATGACAAGTGTGACCGTAACTTACAGCGTTCCCACAAAATACACCGTTTCCCTGGCCGGCTCAGGCACCGTAACGGGCGGCACCATTAGCGCCTCGCCCACTTCGGCTATTGCCGGAACCACCATTTCGCTGACGGCAACGCCCAGCGCAGGCTACGTGTTCGCCTCGTGGACCGTGACCGATGCCGATGCAGGAAGCGTCACCGTGACGAACAACCAATTCACCATGCCTGCCAAAAACGTAACGGTCGATGCCACCTTCAACGAAGACGACACAGTATATGACGTCAATGTCTCCGACGAAACGGGCGGCACCATCTCCGTCGACAAGAGCGCGGCCAAGTCGGGCGAAGTGGTTACTCTCACAGCAACCCTCGATGCCGGCTACTCTCTTGTTAGTTGGATTGTGGAAGACGAAAATGGCGACCCCGTAGCCACGACCCCCGTAACGGACAAGCAGTGCACCTTCGTCATGCCCTCCAGCGACGTGTTGGTTTCGGCCGTTTATAAGGCCATCCATACTGTCAGCTACTCTGTGTGCGGCATTGCCCAAACGCCCGTGCAGCGCCTCGACGGCGAGCAGCTGAACCTGCCTACCCCCGCTTCGGTCAATGGCAAGGCCTTCGTAGGATGGTCCACCACCAGCGACGTGGCCAGTCCCTCGTTCGTGGAAAACACAGCTGCCGTGACTTCCGACCTGACGCTCTACGCCATCTTTGGTCCGAAAATCGTATACAAACTCGTGGAGGCCGACCAAGCCGACTGGCGCGGCCAATACCTCATTGCCTATAATAGCACCACGTTTGCCGACGGACGTAAGGGAGGAACAGGAGGAACAGATACAGATGGTATGGGCAAGCAAAACGTTAAGGCTAATCCTGACGATAAACTTACAGGAAAAGAAGTGGATGGCGCATGGGGCGATACCTATTGCGTGACCATTGAGGCTGTCGACGACTCCAAGCTATCGTCGGGCTATTTGCTGAAAACCCAAGATGGACAGTATAATTACCAAACATCTAACAGTAACGGTCTGCCGGCAAGCAACAACCGTGCGACAGCACTCACGTATCCGCTTTCTATAACTTTCAATAGCTCTTCGGATATCGACATAGCTATTGAAGCTGGTGCTGAATTCCATTATAATGCCAGCGGTTACTTCCGTTTCTATGGTAACGGCGGCCAAGAAAATGTGTATCTTTACAAGCGCACCCAGACTGGCGGCACCGGATATTCCCTTGCCAGCGAGGTGGAGGTTCCCGTGAGCGCCGTGAAGTATGCCACGCTCTATAGCGACGTGCCCCTCACCGTCCCCACGGGCGTAGAGGCCTACACCATCGTGGTTGAAGGCGACGTGGCCAAGGTGAACGACACCTATGCCGCCGGCGACGCCATTGCCGCCAACACAGCCGTGGTCATTGCCGCCGATGCCGACGACTACACCTTCAGCGTGGCAGCCAGCGGAACGGCTCACTCGGACAACAACCTCATGGGCACCGTGACCGAAGAAACCATTACGGCCGACTGGACAAACTATAAATACTACAAACTGGCCAACGACGCCACCGACGGCATTGGCTTCTATCTCTTCAACGACACCAGCGACAACTTCACCAACGGCGCCGGAAAGGCCTATCTCCGCACATCGGCTTCGGCCACCGTGCGCGGCTTCTCCTTTGCCGACATCGTTTCGGCCATAGAGCGCACGAAGGCAGAGAGCCAGCATGGCGGAGCCATCTACGACCTGCAGGGACGCCGCGTGGAAAAGCCCGGCAAAGGCCTTTATATAGTGGGCGGAAAGAAGGTTCTGTTCTAACACTCAAAAGTGAAATCAATGTTGAACGTAATAAAACAAGACACACATACAGCAATGAAGACATATAGCCAACCCCGAATGACAGTCATCGCCCTCTCGCCCGAAACCGTGATGCAAGCCGGTTCGTTCCAAGTGAAGGAAAAAACCACCTCGGGCGATCAGCTCGTGCGCCGCCGCCTCTGGGTGGACGACGAGGAATAAAGGCTCCGCCCTGCGGGCCCGACGGCGAAGCTCGTCACACGTCAGTGCGTGCACTCATCCTCAAGATGGGTGCACGCCTGTTTTTTGAAGAGCGAGAGAGGGCACAAGCGCGAGCTGCCAGCCCCCGCTGCAGAGGGAAATTTGCGTGGCTCGGCGCAAAAAAGTTCGGCATTTATTCGCCTCGGCGGCCGTTTTAGCGTAAATTCGCAGTCTAAAACAGCAAAAGCATTCATGATAGAACGACATTTTGTAATTGAAACGGCCGACCCCGCCACCTTCTACGGCCCGGGCAATGCCAACATTCGCCTGCTGCGTGCGCTCTGTCCCAAGCTGCGCCTCGTGGCCCGCGACAATGTGGTGCGCGTCATGGGCGACGAGGAGGAGATGGCCCGTTTCGAAGAAATGTTTCAGGCCTTGGAGCTTCACTGCACCACCTACAATGTGCTCACCGAGGAAGACGTGCTCGACATTGTGCGCGGCGGTTCGCGACGTGGCAGCCGCGACGATGTCATCGTTTACAGCACGGGCGGCAAGCCCATCATGCCGCGCAGTGAAAACCAGCGCCTCATCGTGGAGGCCTACGGCCACAGCGACATCGTTTTTGCCACGGGCCCTGCCGGCTCGGGCAAAACCTATCTGGCCATAGCCCTGGCCGTGCGCGCCTTGAAAAACAAGCTCATCCGCAAAATCGTTCTGAGCCGTCCTGCCGTGGAGGCAGGCGAAAAGCTCGGCTTCCTGCCCGGCGACATGAAAGACAAGGTAGATCCCTATCTGCAGCCCCTCTACGACGCCCTGCAAGAAATGATTCCCGCTGCCAAACTGCAGGAATACATGGACCAGAACGTTATCCAGATAGCCCCGCTGGCCTTCATGCGAGGCCGCACGCTCAACGATGCCGTTGTCATACTCGACGAGGCGCAAAACACCACCAAGTCGCAAATCAAGATGTTCCTCACCCGCATGGGTATGAATACCAAGATGATTGTGACGGGCGACACCACGCAGGTAGACCTCCCCTCGTCGCAGCGCAGCGGACTGATTGAGGCCGTGCGCATATTGCAAGGCATCAAGGGCATAGCCTTTGTAGAGATGAGCCGCGACGACATTGTGCGCCATCGCCTCGTCACCCGCATTGTCGAGGCATACGAGCGCGACGAAAAGCAAACCTCAAAAGCCCAAACCCCCGAAACAAAAACCGACGACCATGAAGAATGACAACACCTTTGCGCAAACCAATGCCTTTGCCATGCAGCATGGCCTTTGGCTCGGCCTCATGGGCATTGCTGCCTGGGCCATGTGGCTGTGGTCGTTCAGTATGCCGGCAGCCAGCCTGCTCTTTTGGCTTCTGATGCTGGGAAGCTGGGCTGGCGTGGTGTGGCTCACGTGGAAGTTCCGAAAGCAAATGCTCACCGAGCGCCCCACGTTCTCGTTTGGTCGCGGTTTTGCCCACGCCTTTCTCACCTCGACCTATGCCGCCCTGTGGGTGGCCGTGGCCGTGTTTGTATATCTTGCCTTTTTTGACCACGGATACGTGTTCGACCAATACGAGCAGTTTCTCAAAAGCCCCGACATGCAGCAGGCCCTGCAGCAAAGCGGCATGCAGGCCCGCCTCGATGCCATGACCGAAGGCAAGGGAACTGATGTGCTGGTCGATGCCTTACGTGCCATTTCGCCAGCCAACTATGCCGGGATGATTATATACCTGAACTTCATCTTCGGCACCGTGCTCTCGCTGGTGGCGGCCCTCGTCTGCCAAAAGAGCAAACCATAAGATTAGAGCTCAATAAGAAACAGAAAAACATAACTACTTTCTATGGAAGAAAAGTTGAACATATCGGTTGTCGTTCCCCTCTACAACGAAGACGAAAGCCTGCCCGAACTCCACGAATGGATTACCCGGGTGATGCGCGACAACAAGTTTACCTATGAAATCATTTTCGTGAACGACGGCAGCACCGACCGCTCATGGAATGTCATTGAGAGCCTTGCCGAGCGCGATGCCCATGTTCACGGCATCAAGTTTCGCCGCAACTACGGCAAGTCGCCGGCCCTCTTTTGCGGCTTCAAGGCAGCCCAGGGCCAGGTGGTCATCACGATGGATGCCGACCTGCAAGACTCGCCCGACGAAATTCCCGAGCTCTATCGCATGATTACGGACGAGGGCTACGACCTCGTGTCGGGCTACAAGCAGAAGCGCTACGACCCCCTGTCGAAGACCCTGCCCACCAAGCTCTTCAATGCCACGGCACGCTGGGTGAGCGGCATCAAAAACCTGCACGACTTCAACTGCGGCCTCAAGGCCTATCGCAGCGAAGTGGTGAAAAACATTGAAGTCTATGGCGAAATGCATCGCTACATTCCCTATCTGGCCAAGAACGCGGGCTTCGACAAGATTGGCGAAAAGGTGGTGCACCACCAAGCGCGCAAATATGGCCACACCAAGTTTGGACTCAACCGCTTTGTGAACGGCTATCTCGATCTGCTCTCGCTGAGTTTCCTCAACAAGTTCGGAAAGCAGCCCATGCACGTGTTTGGTTTTCTGGGCACGCTCATGTTTATCGTGGGCTTCATTGCCGTGGTCGTAGTGGGCGCTGTGAAGGTTACCCACCTCATCAACGGCACGCCGGCGCCGCTGGTCACCAATTCGCCCTACTTCTACATAGCCCTCACCATGATGTTGCTCGGCACACAGCTCTTCCTCACAGGCTTTGTGGCCGAGCTCGTGAGCCGCTCAAGCTCGTCGCGCAACGACTATCAGATAGAAAAAGAATTTTAGGGCATCGCCCGTTTCATCCCTTGCCCCATGTTCCATATACTCAAGCCTAAACAACTACTCGTGGTCCTGCTGGCCTCGTTTCTCGGCCTGTCGTCGTGCACCGAGGTGGAATGTCCGCTCGACACGGTGGTGGTGATGACCTGCGGCCTATACGATGCCTCCTCCCACAGCCAGCTCACCCTCTACGACACACTTACCGTCAATGCCGTGGGAGCCACTGTGCCGCTACTGAACAGGGCTGTGGGCAAACAGAGTTTCGGCCTGCCCGTTTCCTATCAGAACGACGTGGACACACTCCTTTTCTGCTTTTCAAATGCAGCCGGAGATGCGGCCACCGACACCATTTTCCTGGCTCATACCAACGCTCCGCACTTTGAATCGGTGGACTGCCCGACATCAATGTTCCACCAGCTCACCCGAGTGGCCTGGACACGCCGCGAGCCCACGGGGCAACTTAGAGCCATCGACAGCGTGGCCATTGTCAGAAGCACAGTAGATTATGAAGATATCGAAAACATTCGCGTTTTTCTGCGCACTGCTGCTCAGTAGCGTCCTTGCATTCCCCCTTCGGGCGCAGACCGACTCCACCCGTGTGCGCGGCATACAGTATTCGTCGGCCGAGGCCGAGCGCCTGAGGCTCGAAGCTGCGCCCCGCGGTGTGCAGGGCTTTGCGGTGAGCGTCGATCTGCTGGGGCCTGTGCTGGCTGCCGTTTCGTCGTACGGGCAATATGAGGCAGCCGTGCGCATGAATATTGCCCAACGCTTTTTCCCCACCATTGAAGCGGGGTGGGGCGTGTGCAACAAAACCGACGACAACACAGACCTTCATTTCAAAACGAAAGCGGCCCCCTTCATAAGAGTGGGATGCGACTATAATTTCCTGAACGATGTCCGCTCAGGCCACAAACTTCTTGGCGGTCTGCGCCTTGGCTATTCCACCTTCAAATACGACCTCAGCGGAAAAAATCTTGACGACCCTTATTGGAACACGTCCACGCCTTTTCAGTTTGAAAGCAAGAGCAGCAATGCCCTGTGGCTCGAACTTGCGGCCGGCGTGGAGACGGCAGTCTGGAAACGTGTGCATCTGGGGTGGAGCGTGCGCTACAGGCGCCGCATCAGCCACACCACCAGCACTCCGGGCCAAGCATGGTACATTCCAGGTTTCGGAAAAAATGACATCGGCGTCTTTAGCGGAATGTTCAACGTCGTATTAGTAATCTAATGCCTTTTCCTTTTTTTCATAGTCAGATGAAGAAAGCACTAAGCCTTGTCTTTCTTGCCTTCTTAGTAGTAGGCACCATTCTTATTTTGCGTCGCACCGACGACCGTCCGCTGCAGGAGAACAGCGGGCAGATTTTTGGCACATTCTATCACATCAAATACCGCTCGCAGGCCGATTTGCAGGCTGACATTGAGCGCGAACTTTTGAGGGTGGACAGTTCCATGTCGCTCTTCAATGCTACGAGCACCCTCTCGCGCCTGAATCGCGGCGAAACCCAGCAGGCCGACAACCTCTTTGCCGAGGTGCTGACCATGGCCCTGCAGGTGGCGAAAACTACGCAAGGCGCCTTCGACCCCACAGTGGGTCCCCTGGTCAATGCCTGGGGTTTTGGTTTCAAGAAAGGGGAACTCCCCACCGACGAAGAGGTGGACAGCATGCTTCAGTTTGTGGGCCATCAGCACGTGAGGCTCAATGGCCTCATAGTGGAACGCACCGACCCGCGCGTGCAGCTCGACTTTGGCGCCATAGCCAAGGGCTATGCCTGCGATCTTGTGGCTCGGTTGCTTGAGGCCAGCGGTGTGAGCGACTACCTTGTGGAGATTGGTGGCGAAATCGTGGTGGGTGGCCAAAAGAGCGCCACCGAGCAGTGGCGCGTAGGCATTACGAAACCCTCGGACGAAGGGGCCGACGGCGAACTGCAGGAAGTGGTGGAAATGAAAGCCGGAACGGCTATGGCCACCAGCGGTAACTATCGCAACTTCTATGTGCGCAATGGCCGCAAGTATGCCCATACCATCAATCCGCACACGGGGCGTCCCGTGGAGCACACCCTGCTCTCGGCCACCGTGGTGGCGCCAAACTGTGCACTGGCCGATGCCTATGCCACCTCCTTTATGAGCATGGGGCTCGACGAGGCAAAAAAACTGCTTGCCCAGCATCCCGAGCTGAAGGCATATCTCATTTATTCGGGGTCGCGCGGCGAATACCTCACTTACTCTACCATCGAATAATAAACCTAAATTGATGAAGAAAGCCCTGATTTTCGATCTCGACGGCACGCTTCTCGACACGCTCGACGACCTCACAGCCAGTGTGAACGTGGCCCTCGGTGCCACTGGCCTTCCCCTACGTTCGCGCCAGGAAGTGCGCAGTTTTTTGGGAAACGGTGTGCGCTATCTCATGGAGTGTGCCGTGCCCGAGCAGACCGATGCCGATACGTTTGAAAAGGCCTTTGCCAGCTTTCGTGCCCACTATGTGGAGCATAGCCTCGATGCCACCCGGCCCTACGACGGCCTGATGGAGGTGCTGGCGCATTTCAAGAGCCAGGAAGTGCCGATGGCCATTGTGTCGAACAAGCTCCACGAGGCCGTGGTGCAACTTCATCGGCGCTTCTTTGGCCAGTATGTTGATGTGGCCGTGGGCGAGAGCCCCGCTGTGCGCCGCAAACCTGCCCCCGACACTGTGTTGCTGGCCCTCAAGCGTTTGGGAATGACCCCGGATGAGGCTATCTATGTGGGCGACAGCGAGGTCGATATGCTCACGGCGCAGAATGCCGGATTGCCATGCATCTCCGTGCTTTGGGGCTTTCGCGACAAGGATTTCCTTGAGGCGCGCGGGGCCCAGTGTATGGTGAGCGAGCCAGCCCAGCTGCCCGAGGCTTATGAGCAAATGTGCAAGTCATAGTTCGATGGCGGCACTCAAGGCTCGGAAGGCTTCGTTTCGTTGCATGAGAACCGACTTGGATAATTCGAAGACGGCTTTAAAAGAAATTTCACCGTGGTGAGAAAGTTTTCCCACCACGGTGAAAAAGTTTTCTCACCACGGTGAGAATTCACAGAGTGTGGACATGGAAAAAAGAAATCGCCTCAGCGGGCGATTTCTTTTTGACTTAAAAGGGTGAATCTGCACGGATGTTTCTATACCTCTTGCACCAGTTTTTCGAAGCGTGGCACGTCTATGAATCCACGGCCGTGGTGAAGCAGTTGTCGCTCCTCAAGGTTTTGGAGCATGAGAGACACGTTGCGCAGCGTGGCAAGCAATTCGGCGGCCAGGCTCGTCTGCCTGATGTGGAGGCGCTTGTGGCCGGCCGGTCGCAGGCAACGATAGGAGAGAAAGGCTGCAAAGCGCTCTTGGAGCAGAGAGGGATGGCTCAGCCAGAGCTTGTCGCGCCTTGTTTGACTATAGTAGCTGAGCAGGTTCATGTAGTTCATGCGGAACACCTCGTAGTTCATCAGCACGTTGAACACCATGTCTTTGCTCACCTCAAAAAGTGTGACGACGCTTTTCGTAGTGGCGGAATAGGCATAGCGCTGTCGCAGCCCGTAAAGGTTTTCGGCGCCCAAAAGGGCTGGCATGCTAAACCACTCGTGCAGCATGTAGATGGGAGAGTCATTGTGGTGGGTCACACAAAAGTCGCCTCCCACAATGAAAATGTAGCTTTTGCAGGGAGAGCCTTGCCTGATGATTGTTTTTCCGGCCTGCAGCGTTTGGAAATTGAGGCGCACCTTGGCAGCCATCTCCAAATAGTCGGCTTCGGAGAAGCCTTGAAAAAGGGGCAGCTGCAGCAACCGGCGATAGAAATTCTGAGGCACAGGCATGGCGCGGGAGCTTAGTCTTCAACGATGCCTTCGGCCTTCAGGCTTTCTATGAAGGCGTGTACATCGGTGGCGGCTGTGGCTTTGTCTACTTCGTATTCTTCGCAGAGTTTCTCCACGAGATCCTCCTCGGTGAACTCGCCTCCGAGTGCAGACTGCCAGATGAAGGCACCCGTCTCGTTGAGATTTATCATTTTGCTGAAATCGAGGTTTTCGAGGCCTTGGGCCACAATGAGTTTTTCGCCACAAACTTCGCGAAGTTCAAATCCTGATTTTATTTTCATAGAGTTGCGTTTTTTTATGTGTGATTAAGTTTATTCTAAGATTTTGACGGGAAAGATTTTGAGCCATATGCGTCGGTAGAAGGCCAGTATGTAGCGTCGGCAAGGCGTAAGCCAGAGCCAAATGCGCGAATACATGCGCCACTTGAGCGAGGTAGTCATATCGGGCTTGGTGCGTCCCTTGCGATAGAAGCCGATGGCCGTTCCGATGACGTCGGCCTTGCGGCATTGCTCGATGCCCACCACATTGCCGTCGCCCTTGAGAATCAACTCGTCGCCGCGTTGCTTGATGATGCGGTGGAGCACGTAGAATTTAGGTGCCACTTCGGCCAGCACTACGTCGCCCACCTTCACGTCGTCGCAGCGCTTGAGAATGACCTTGTCGCGACAGTGCTCGAGAAAGATGCGCATGCTATAGCCCTTGACGCGGAAGGTGGTGGTGTGTCCCTCGTCGAGCAGCTGCTTGATGGCAGGAACAAACTCCTCGTTGGGTATTGAAACAGTTTTCATTGAGCAATGGTTTTGTTGCAGAGCTGTGCGGCAGCTTTGTCAGGCAGGCAGCGCAAGAAGTAGGCGGGCACGTGGCTGACGATGGCTGTGACGTTGTCGCAAATGGCATCGTAGGACGGTTTGTCCCATATCATGGTGGAACACGATGAGAGAATGGAGGCAAACGATTTGACCACGTTGTCGCGCTCAATGATGTTTTCGGGATATTGCTTGAGTCTAACAAAAGCGCCGGCTTCGAAACTCAGGTTGCGGTAGCAGGGTGTCTTTCCGCTCCAAGGAGTGCCATATACATAGACCTTGTTGCCCACTACGCGCACGGCCGGGTTGTCGTCGTTGAGGAGTTCGCATCCCGGAATGTGGCGAATCCAGAGTGATGAGTGGGTGCTCTTGCCCGTGCCACTGTGGCCTAGGAAGAGGTAGCCGCGCTCCTTGAAAACAGTTACGGAGGCGTGCATCAGCACAATTTGATGGTGGGCGCCGGCATAGGCAAAGGCAAGCATCAGGGCGTTGTTGAGTCCGTAGGCTCGGTTGTTCTCATCGCCGAAGAGCGACACTTCGCAGCGCGAAAAGCGGTTGTGCGACTTCATGGCGCAGGCCATCTGGCCGTCGATGTTTCGCAGTTGGAATTTGTAGCCATCGGCAGTCTTGAAAACGCCGTGTGTCATTCCGCCGCAGTCGAACTGCCCCATTTCCTCGCCTTCGGGTTCGGCATCGACCAAGTCGCTGGACACGACGACCGTGAACATGGGCTCGGCATCGGGCTTTGCCACGTGGAAGGGGGCACAGGTGGGTATGAGGTCGCGATTGTCGATGTCGGGTTCGGTGAATTGCACACTGAAGTAGGCATCGGCTACTTTGAAGAAGTATTCTATCATTCTGATTTCTCTATTTGGTTGTGTTCAATGGCTTCGTTCGAAACCGCCTTGAAGGCGAATTCATCGGGGCCGAGTTCCTTGAGCTGATAGTCCTTGGCCTTGAGAATGCTTTTCTTGAGCTTGGCATATCGCTTTTCGAGCTTGGCACGATTGGTGTGGTAGAAAATGGTGCATGTGGGATATCCGCCGAGGTTGTCAACCATGTGTTGCTTCAGCTGTGCGGAATAGAGGTTGATGCCTTTGAGGAATTTCGACTTAGCCGTGAGCTGTGCCGATGGCAGTGCCTGTGTGGCCGTGAGCGTGATGACAGAGTCTGAAAAAGAAATGGCATAGCCAAACGCATAGACGGGCTTCGCATTTTTGTCGGTTTGTGCGCTCATGCCCAAAGCGAGGCAAAGCATGGCTAGGAGGAAAAGTTTTTTCATAAGAGCTTTTTTGCTTGTTGACAGTAGCTCTCCGCGGGTGCTGAGTGCGGTGTGGAGAGTTTGGTATGGTTTCTATTTGTTATATTTTGCGATGAATGAGTCTACGGTATCGTCGCCCATTTGCTTGGCTTTTCGCAGACACTCGAGTGCCTTTGCCTTTTGTTTTTTTTCGCCGTAGGCAATTCCCATGATTTTGTAGCTGTCGGCTGTTTCGGGATAGGCTTGCAGCATTTGCTCGGAGGAGCCTATGGCTTCGTCCCACATTCCAGCCTGCAAGTAGATGAGCGCTTCTTCAACCTTGTAGGTGGGTGCGTTTTCGTTGCGGTAGGAAAGGGCCGAGTTGATATCCTCTAATGCCTGCTGGAACATTCGGGCCTTTATTTCCACCTGTTCGCGGCGATAATAGAAGAGGTCGTTGAGATTGCGCGGCCCCACAATTTTTTCGTATTCGTTGTAGTCGAGCACAGCCTGGCGATATTTTCCAGTGCGCTCGGCATAGATGGCTCGTGCAAAGAAGTATTGCGCATCGCTGTTGGAGTAGGGCTTGCTAAGGTTGGCTATGGTGCTGTCGCAAAGGCTGAGCACGAGCATAGAATCGCCGTTGCATAGCTCGGCCGCGCGAGCTGCCGAGAAAAAAGTGGCGGCTGTCTTGAGAGGCGAGGCATTGACTTGCATGAACTTGTCGTAGGCCTCGCAGAAGTTGCGCTTATAGAAGAGGCAGTTGGCCTCTTGTAGCACGTAGATGGGTTGGGGATTGATGGCATAGGCCTGCTGGGCTTCGCTGACGGCTTTGTCGAGATTCCAAATAGACGATTCGCCAGTGTTTTGCATGGTGTAGCCTTGCAGGATTACTTTGCTGTAGTTGTGGTGTACGGCATCGGCAGGAAATTCTGCGTTAGCCTTTTGCAGTGCAGTATTGAAATCGTTTTCACATTCGAGAATGTCGTTGTAGAGGCCGTAGAAGGTTGCGCGGTTCACGTAGCCCTCGGCATTGTCTGGAAAGGCAGCGATGAAGTCGTTGAGGGCCGTGATGGCGCTGAGCGAGTCGGAATTGCCAAGCAGATAGATGAATGAGAGGGCTTCGCTTTGGCTCATCGGCAAGGCGCGGGGAATGTGTAGTTCGCGCAGGTCGCTGTTCAGGGCGCTGGTGGCTCGTGGCTCAAGACGGTCGCTGAAGCGCACGTCGAGGGCGCAGGCCGTGCTGGCTCCTTGTTTGTCGTTGCGCTGCACGATGCCGATGGCCTTTCCTTCGCTGTTGACAAGCGGGCAGCCAAAGTTTTTGGCGTCGTTGGCTACTGTGGTGGTGTAGTATCGGTAGCCGTCGAACGATTCAACCTTCGTGATTTTTTCGTTGCGTGGTGTGTCTTTCTTTGTGGCAGCATAGGGCACAAAGAGCAGGGCGGCCCCTTCGCCTGGAGTTTGAAGGCTATCGGCTATCAGCGGCAGGAAAGATACATTGCTGCCGGCATTGGTCTTGAGGCGTACAATGTCATAAAGGCTGGAGGCTCCACAGACCCTCACCACCTTGTAGCGGTCGTTTTTGTGCCCCACTGCGTAAGCGCTATAGGCACCTTTCATGAGGGAGTAGGGCGCCAGCAACTCGCCTTCGGCATTGATGAAAAAGCCGTTGCCTGAACGCAGAATGTTGCCAGCCTGGTCGTAGGTGATGATGTTGACCACGGCTTTTGAAGCATCCTTTTGTGCAAGGGTGGCAATGGCAGTGAGTAGAACGATGATGGCGATGATTATTCTTTTCATGCAGATAATAATGTTCGTAGTGTATGTTATTATGAGGTGAGTCCCAAGAGTTCCTTGGCATTGCTGATGGCGGCCACTGTGGTTTGCTCGCCGCTGAGCATGTTGGCCACTTCGCCGATGCGTTCTTCGGTAGTGAGCAGGCTGATGTGGGTTTCGGTTTGCACGTCGTCTTCGGTTTTCAACACGCGATAGTGGTATGTTCCCAGCGCTGCAATTTGGGGCAGGTGAGTAATGCATACTACTTGGCAGTGGCTGGCCATCTGTGCCATGGTTTGTCCCATTTTTTCGGCCATTGTGCCCGACACGCCGGTGTCTATTTCGTCGAAGATGACGGTTGCGAGTTCTTTGTTTTTGGCAATGACGCTCTTGAGTGCCAGCATGAGTCGGGCAATTTCACCACCCGATGCCACGAGGCTCACGTTGCGCGGCGGATTGTTTTTGTTGGCGCTAAAGAGCAGTTCCACCTGGTCGATGCCATTGGCAGCAGGTTGTTTCGGGCTGAATGTCATTTGCAGTTTTGCATTGGGCATGCCCAATTGTTGTACGCGAAGCAGTATGTCGTGATTCAGCTTTTCGGCGGCAGTTTTGCGAGACTGGCTCAGGGATTTTGCGGCCTGCAACATGGCCTTTTCGGCCTGAGCGAGTTGCTGTTCTTTCTCGGCTATGATTTCGTCGCTATGGGTTATGAAGTTCAGCTGTTTTCTGAAGTTTTCGGCCTGTTGCAGCAGTTCGTCGATGGTGTCGACATGGAACTTGCGTTGCAGGGTATAGATGGTGTCGAGTCGTTGCTCAATGGTTTGAAGCCGTTGCGGATCGAAGTCTACGGTTTCGGTATGCGATTCCACTTCGGCAGCAATGTCGCTCAGCTCTATGCGCATGCTTTCCAGACGCTCGGCCAGTTCTTCGGCAGGGGCATATACATGGCTGATGGCCGCGAGCGTGTGGGCATCGTTGCGCAGGTCGTTGATGGGGTTATGCTCGTCGGCATTGAGGCGTGCCGACACGCTGTAGAGGGCCGTCTTGATTTCTTCCACGTGGCTTAGCTGCTCCTGTTCGCTTTCAAGGGCCTCTTGCTCGTCGCTTTGCAGGCGGGCTTCATCGATTTGTTGCAGCTGAAACTGCAGGAACTCGCGTTCGGCCTCGTCTTTGCCGGCTTGTTCCGTGAGTGTTTGCAGTTCGTGCCTAAGCTTGTCGTGATGTTCAAAAGCTGCGCGGTAGGATTGCAGCAGGTCGCTATTGTTGGCCAGACTGTCGAGCGTATTGATGAGAAAACCCTCGTTTCCCATCAGCAGGTTTTGGTGTTGCGAATGAATGTCGATGAGGCGTGCCCCGATTTCGCGCAAAATGCTGAGCGCCACGGGCGTGTCGTTCACGAAGGCGCGGCTTTTTCCCTGGTCGGTCAACTCGCGGCGAATGATGCATTCGTTTTGATTGAAATCAATGTCGTTTTCGTTGAATATGGTTTCAAGGTTAATATCGGTCGTGTCGAATGTGCCTTCTACTACACACTTTTTCTCTCCGGCCTTGATGCTCTTCGAGTCGGCGCGTTGACCCAGAAGCAGGCCCAGTGCTCCAAGCAGGATGCTCTTTCCGGCTCCTGTCTCGCCCGTAATGACTGAGAAACCTTCGTGGAGGTCGATGTCGAGGTGGCCGATGAGTGTATAATTATTTATATATAGGTGTCTGAGCATACTCTTAATGTTGCATTTCGCGCCACGAAGTGTTTAGCGAGGCGTTGATGTTCGACAGGATTTCGACGATTTTCTCTTTTTCAACTGCACTGCCTTTTCCTCTGTAGATATTCACCAGTTCTTCGTATTTATATTCTGTGAATAATTGCGGGAGCATGCTCAATGGTTTGTCTTTGTGGGCTATGTCGAGCATTTCGATTGCCTGTGTGATGGCTGCGCGCCCGCGATCGGGGTTCTCGGCCATGACGTCGAGGCCTTGGCGGTGGTAGACGTAGAGCATGGAGCGAAAGTTTTCCATGCCGCCGTCGAGCAGGTCGGTGATGATGGCATATCGGTTTTGGTTGTCTTCGAAGGCTTTCCAACCCTTTTGTGATGCTGTGAGGCCCTGAGCGTTGTTGGTGATGCGCATGGCCATGTTGAGCTGATCGTCGCCGCCACGCTCTGAGAATGTGTCGAGGTCGATGCCAATGATGAGATAGACGTAGTAGGCAATGAGAGCCGTGAGGTCTTTGTCTATGACGTCGGGACGGAACTCGAGTTGGTCGAACTCCTGAAATTCGAAGTTGAAGTTTTCGTCTTTGATGCTATAGGCAATCGTGTTGTAGGAGGAACCCCAAACCGGTCGGTTGCTTTGCAGCAAAAGAGTGCAGTTGAAAAGGTTGGAACTCGCGTCGTATTTGTTGACCGTAATGTTGAAGTTGCAGTTGATGCGCTCGTTGCGCTTAAACTGCAGGTCGGTCCACTGCCGCTCGTTGATGAATTGTGTGAGCGACTCTTTCAGTGTCTCGAAAAGACTTTCGTTCTCGCCCTGCACCTTTTGCTTGTTGATGTTTACGACGGCATTGATTTCCTGAGCCTCAGCTGGTGGGCTAAGACAAACAGATATCAGCAGGAACAGGGCTATTAGAGTCTTTTGCATAGTTCTTCAATAATGTCTTTGGCCACTTCGTGCTTCGACTTGAGGGGATATTCTTTGGCTCCTTCGGCAGAGATTATGGTCACCTTGTTGGTGTCGACACCGAAGCCTGCGCCTTCGTCGCGCAGGGAATTGAGCACAATGAAGTCGAAGTTTTTCTTTTTTAGCTTTGCTTCGGCATGCACTGTCTCGTCGTTGGTTTCAAGAGCAAAGCCAACAAGTTTTTGTTTCGGGCCTTTAGTTTTTCCGAGTTCGGCTGCGATGTCGGCAGTTGGCACAAGGTCGATGTGCATATCCTCATCAGTTCGTTTTATCTTTTGCGGTGATTGGCTGGCTGGCGTGTAGTCGGCCACGGCGGCGCAAAGAATGGCTGCATCGCATTGTGGAAACAATTCTTGGGCAGCTTTGAGCATCTCTTGTGCCGATGTCACGTCGTGGCGCCGGGCTCCTTGTGGAGTGGGAAGTGCTACTGGGCCGGACAGCAGTTCTACGCTCGCGCCCATTTGGGCGCAGGCTTCGGCCAGGGCAAAACCCATTTTTCCTGTGGAGAAGTTGCCGATGAAGCGCACTGGGTCTATTCTTTCGTAGGTGGGGCCGGCTGTGATGAGGATGCGTCTTCCTTTAAGTGGTTGTACTGCGGCAAAATAGTTGTCGAGCACGTTCATGATGTGCTCGGGTTCCTGCATGCGCCCTTTTCCCACCAGGTGGCTGGCCAGTTCGCCGTTGGCCGCTTCGATGACGATGTTTCCTCTCTCTCTGAGACATTTAAGGTTGGCTTGTGTGGCAGGATGGGCATACATGTCGAGGTCCATGGCCGGCGCTACAAAGACGGGTGCCTTCATTGAGAGGTAGGTGGTCAGCAGCATGTTGTCGGCAATGCCGTGGGCCATTTTGCCAATGGTGGAAGCCGTGGCAGGAGCTATGACCATTGCGTCGGCCCACAGGCCGAGGTCGACGTGGCTATTCCACGACCCGTCGCGGCCCGAAAAAAAATCGCTCACCACGGGTTTCGACGTGAGTGCAGAAAGCGTGATGGGCGTGATGAATTCCTTGCCGGCAGGTGTGATGACCACTTGCACCTCATTGCCAGCTTTGACGAGCAGGCGTATGAGTGTGCATGCCTTATAGGCTGCAATGCTACCTGTGATGCCCAGAACAATTTTTTTTCCTGTAAACATATTTGCTCAAGCTGCCATTGAGAAAAGCCGCTGGCCGATGTATAGATGGCGACCCATCGTGCTTCTCGTGGTTGAGGAAGAATTATAGAGAGTATTTTAATTTGATTTGCATGAAGCAGCGTTTGGTGTCTTGTGTGAAGTCGCCTTGCTGAATCCATGAAAAGTAGCCGTAGTCGCGGCGTAGCACGTCGCAAGCCCTTTGGCCTTTATATTTTCCGAAGTTTATGACTTCGTAACCGTCGACCATGATGAGACGTCCGGCCAAATCAACGTTTTCTTGTTGTTGCGAAAATTTTGAGAGAAACTCTACGGTGGGCTGCAGTTCGTCATATTTATCGAGTTGGGCTTTTAACACTTCATAGGTAGCCTCGGTGTCGGCCATAGCAGTATGGGCATCGGTGAGTTCCTTATGGCAATAGAAGCGGTAGGCTGCCGTCAGGTTTCGCTGCTCCAGTTTGTGATAGATGTTTTGCACATCGACCAGACGAATAGTGCTTGTGTCAAAGTTTATGCCTGCCCGTATGAATTCCTCCACCAACAGAGGTACGTCGTACTTGTTGGAGTTGAATCCGGCCAGGTCGCAGTGGGCGAACACTTGGTAGAGTTCGTCGGACATGTCGCTGAAGGTGGGACACTGGGCCACCATTTCGTTGGTGATACCGTTCACGGCACTTGCCTCGGCCGATATGGGTATGGTGGGGTTGAGCCTCAGTGTGCGGCGTTGCTCTTCGCCCGATGGAAGCAACTTAATGTAGCTCAGTTCCACAATGCGGTCGTGAGCTACATTCAGTCCTGTCGATTCAATGTCGAAGAATATGATGGGACGTTCCAGCTTTAGAGTCATGGGCTTTTCGTCTTAGTTGTTGAGCATCATGGGCATGAGGAGCATCTGCACCTGCTCGCCTTCGGGTTGAGCCACTGGCACTATGATGCCTGCACGGCTGGCGTCGGCCAGCTGGAAGGTGATTTCGTCGCCCTCCACGTTTTGCAGCAATTCGGTGAGGAACGTTCCTTTGAATCCTATGCTGAGTGGTGTGCCCTGGTAGTCGCAGAGGAGCGACTCTTCGGCTGACATGGAAAAGTCTATATTCTGGCTCGATACCGTCATTTTCCCTCCGTCGATTTGCAGTTTAACGAGGGCACTTGTAGCGCTCGAGAAAATTAGCACGCGGCGTAGGGCGCTAAGCAGTGCGGCGCGATTAACGGTGGCAAGGTTGGGATTGTCTTGACGTATCACGCTGGCATAGTTCGGATAGCGTCCCTCAATAAGGCGGCAGTTCATTGTAGCTCCTTCGCTTCTGAAAACTGCGTTGCGTGCGCTAAAGGTGATTTCAATGTCGCCTTCGGCTTTGGCAAACAGGGTGCGGGCCAGGGTGGCAGGCTTTTTGGGCAGAATGAATGCACCGTCGGTTTCGCTGGGCACGTTGAGTGCTTTCGAACAAGCCATTTTGTGTCCGTCGCTTGCTACCATGGTTACCCCACCTTCTTTCACGTCGAAATAGATGCCGTTCATTACGGGGCGAAGGGTGTCGTCGGCAGTGGCAAAGAGGGCGCGGCCAATGCCGGCAAGCAGCAGGCTGGCGGGTATCTGGAGTTTCATAACCTCTTCGGTGTCGGCAGGGGGAGTGGGATACTCGTCGGCCGACTGTGCCATGAACTTATATTGTCCGTTCTGGTAGACCACTGTGATTTCGCGGGTTTCCTCGTTCAGGAAGAACTCAAGTGGCTGCTCGGGAATTTCTTTGATGGCGTCTTGCACGGTTTTGGCACCTACGCAAAAGCGCACGTCTTTTTCGCTGTCCACAAGCTCGAGTGTGGTTGTCAGTGTGTTTTCGTTGTCGCTTGCCGTGAGCGAGAGGGTGTTGCCCTTAATGTCAAAAACGAAGCATTCCAGAATGTTAATGCTGTTTTTCGGACTAATTACTCGGCCTATGGCTTGCATGCGGCCCGAAAGTGCAGAGCTTGATACGGTAAATTTCATGATGTGTAGGTTGTTATTTTTTTTTGATTATTTATTTTCGTGTGTATGAACTGGCTAATGCATGTCGTCGTCGGTGAACATGAACGGCAGCAGGTGGCCAATTCCTTGAATCTCGCAGGTGCCTTGTGTACCATAGAGCAGCACACGCATGGGCTGCTTTGCCCTGTATTCGGCTTCGGCAAGCACTTGCCGACATGCTCCGCAGGGTGAAATGGGTTGCGGCGTAAACAAACCGTCTCTTTGCCTGGCAGCTATGGCCAGTGTGGTTACTGCGGCGTCGGGGTGGGCGGCCTGGGCATAGAAAATGGCACAACGCTCGGCGCATAGACCTGAGGGGAAGGCGGCGTTCTCTTGGTTCGACCCGCAAATGATTTCTCCATTATCCATGGCTACGGCAGCACCCACGCGGAAATGGGAATAGGGCGTGTAACTGGTGGCGGTGGCTTCTTTGGCCTTGTTAATGAGTATTAGGTCTTCGCTCGAGAGCTCGTCTTCCTTGAGAATGCGGTATCGTATGTCGAGTTTCAGATTTTCCATTGTGTGTATTTGTTCAGTTTAGATACAGGTTTTTTGTAGGCTCGGCTTGTCTTTGTGCCTATTTGCGAGCAAAGTTATAAAAATCTCCTATAAATTTCCCTTTTTTTTCAACAAGATTAACACTCTTGGCGCGAAAATGTGTTTTTTCTTGTTCAAAAACTCCTTTATGTCTCTTTTTCCTCGTGACACCCGGTCGTGACTGAGCATAAACTGCAAAAAAGTTGCGAATTGACGTTTCCGCTTGTCAAAAACTGTTGTTCGAACTGCAAAAACAGGAAGCTAAATGCTTTTTTGTATCTGAAATTTTTTTGGCAAAGGCTGCAGTCATATTTTTGCAGCTCGTAAGATGTAGGCAATCAGCCTTTAATAAGAAAAAACTTATGGTTATGAAGACAAAAACAGACTTAGAAGTGTTGCGCTATCAGTATCGGCGCTATCAGCAAATGGGCCTTGGAGCCCGTTGTCAGCAGTTGGCCAACGAGATTTATCGACGTAATCAAGGCCGGGCGATGCTAATGTTGCCGTAAAAACTTGATTTGAACTCATAATTTGGACGGGCTTCTGCTCCTGATAGTCTGAAAAACGGACGGAAAATCGGGGCAGGAGCCCGTTCTTTGTAAGGTAATATAGTATATTTGTACGCTTTTTTTCTAAAACAATGATGTTACATAAGCCAAAACGTCATGGTCTGCTGGCGGTAAGCCCCCTTTTTGTTATGGGCTTGCTCCTGTTGGGCTTTGGCATGATGTGGGGTGGTGCTTCGCGCGTTCCGTTGTTAGTGGTTTTTGTGCTGACGGCCGTATGGGCCGTTGCCTCGCTGCGCGGCTTTACGCTGGGTGAACGCATGAGGTGTTTTTCGCGTGGTGCGGGCCATGCAAGTCTTCTCCTGATGGTGTGGATCTTTGTGCTGGCCGGAGCTTTTGCTGCCTCGGCACGGGCAATGGGGGCAGTAGATGCAATGGTAAGTCTCACGCTTGCAGTAATGCCAAGCCATATGCTGCTTGGCGGTATGTTTGTAGCGGCCTGCCTTGTTTCGCTTAGCATGGGCACAAGTGTGGGCACCATTGTGGCGCTTGCTCCAGTAGCAGTGGGGATGGCCGAGCGAATGGAAATGAGTGTGCCAGTGATGGCGGCAGCCACGGTGGGAGGTGCTTTTTTTGGTGACAATCTCTCGTTTATTTCCGATACGACAGTGGTGGCCACTCAAACGCAGGGGTGCGAAATGCGCGATAAATTTAGGGTGAATTTTGCAATAGTGTTTCCTGCTGCTTTGCTTACGTTTGTGGTCTATGCCGTTATGGGCTCAAGTGCTCCTGATACTGAAACGCCAGCGGCTGCAATCAGCGACCTGCCCAAAGTCATTCCTTATGTGGCAGTGCTGTTGCTGGCATTGGCTGGAACAAATGTACTATTGGCTCTGCTCGTGGGCACTTTGCTGTCGGGAGTGGTAGGCATGCTATATGGAAGTTTTGACATGCAAACCTGGCTTTCGGCAGCAGCCGAGGGTGCTGGAGGTATGGGTGAATTGATAGTCATATCAATGCTTGCCGGCGGAGTGATGGAGATTGTCAGGGTAAACGGTGGGGTGACCTACACCGTGTGGTTACTCACCCGACGCATCCGTGGTCAGCGCGGAGCTGAACTGAGCATAGCTTCACTGGTGAGTCTCACAAATCTTTGCACAGCCAACAATACGGTGGCCATTCTGTCGGTGGGCGAGATCTCCAAGGGCATAGCCCGTCGTTATAATGTAGAGCCAAAGCGGGCGGCCAGCATACTTGACACCTTCTCGTGCTTTGTTCAGTCGATGATACCCTATGGTCCGCAACTCCTGATAGCAGGCGGACTGGCCAGTATCAATCCCGCGGAAATTGCTGCGAGCATGGTTTATCCTTACTTCATGGCTGGAAGCGCAGTCTTTGCTATTATGATTAAAAGGCGACAATAAAAATAAACGAATAAAGAAAATGGAACATCCCATCCGACCTATACGCTTTTGTCCCCTGTTAGAACGTAAACTTTGGGGTGGCAATCAAATAGCCGCGCTCAAGGGTCTGACAGACTATGAGCGCCGCATTGGCGAAAGTTTTGAGGTGTCAGCCCTGCGAGGCGAAGCCACCCCCGAGAGCGAGGGCGACGATGTGGGTTTGAACATTCCGGAGCTTATCGGAAAATATGGCGCCCGACTTGTGGGTAAAAATAACATGGAGCGTTATGGCACCCAATTTCCGCTGCTGATAAAAATTATTGATGCCCGTAGCGACCTTAGCATACAGGTGCACCCCGATGATGAAATGGCCCGTACCGAGGGTATGCCCTACGGAAAGAGCGAAATGTGGTTCGTAGTGAAAGCTGCTCCCGGAGCTTCGATTGTGAACGGGTTTTGCCGAGATGTGGACGATGCATACTTCGAACACATGCTCGCCGATGGTTCTCTGACGGCACATCTGAATTGCTTTGAAACACATCCTGGCGATGCCTTCTATATTCCGGCGGGGCGCATTCATAGCATAGGGGCAGGCAATCTGCTCGTAGAGGTGCAACAGAGTAGCGGTGCCACTTATCGCGTTTACGATTTCGATCGTACCGATGAAAACGGTAAGCGGCGAGAACTACATGTGGAGAAAGCCCGCAGAGCCCTTAATTTCGAGAAGACAGCAGACGGCCGCATAAGCTACCGCAATGCCATGAACGAGAGGGTGGCAGTGAAGCAAAGCCCTTATTTCAGCACCCATGTCTATCATCTTACCGAATTATTCGAACAAGATTTCTCTGCAATCGATTCCTTTGTGATAATGGTGGCCTATGAGGGTAGTGCCCTGCTCACCGACGGTGCTGGTCATACACTTCCGATAAAAGCAGGCCAAACCGTGATGTTTCCAGCCGAAAACAACAGCGTCACATTCCGTCCCACATCGCCTTGTTTCAGCTGTTTTGAAGCCACCATTGAAAATTGACCTCAAAAATGATTAGCAAATAAACATACTTCCTTCTTTTTCTTATTGCTATGGAACAACTTCCCTCACTTATTGCAGATTTAGCCCTTATCCTTATCACGGCAGGTGTTGTGGCCATTCTTTTTCGTCGTCTGCGCCAGCCGCTTGTGCTGGGCTACATTGTGGCCGGCTTTCTGGTTGGCCCCCACATGCCGTGGACTCCCACTGTAGCCGACAGTCAAAGCATCAGCACATGGGCCAACATAGGTGTCATCTTCCTCATGTTCTCGCTCGGACTGGAATTTTCGTTTAAAAAAATTCTGAAGATGGGCTCTGCGCCTATCATTGCAGCTTGCTGTGTAATGGCGTGTATGTTTGGTGTGGGCAACATGGTTGGGCATGCATTTGGATGGGGTGCAACAGACAGTATGTTTCTGGGTGGTATGCTGGCCATGTCGTCAACTACCATCATCTACAAAGCTCTTGCCGACCTCGGCATGAATCGTCAAAAGTTTGCCGCCGAGGTACTCAGTGTTCTTGTGCTCGAAGACATATTGGGCATATTGCTCATGGTTGTACTCTCAGCCGTAGCAGTGAGCCGCCATTTCGAGGGGCTTCAGTTGGCAGCCAGCTTCGTGAAACTTGCTTTCTTTCTCATTTTGTGGTTTGTGGTGGGCATGTTCGTGGTGCCCCTGTTCTTGCGGCGTGCAGGCCGGTGGCTCAATGGAGAAACATTGCTTATCGTGAGCATTGGAATGTGCTTTTTTCTCGTAGTGTATGCTGATCAGGTGGGCTATAGCTCAGCCTTCGGAGCCTTCATGATGGGAAGCATCCTGGCCGAAACGCTTGAGGCAGAAAGCATTGAGCGTGTTACTGCTCCTGTGAAAGATCTTTTCGGTGCCATATTCTTCGTGTCGGTAGGCATGATGGTCGACCCTCAAATACTCAGCATCTACTGGCTTCCCATAACCATAATAATTGTATCGGTGGTCGTTGGTCAGGCTGTGTTTGGCACTATGAGTTTTCTGCTTAGCGGCCAGCCCCTAAGGGTCTCGCTACAGTGCGGGTTTTCGTTAGGTCAAATTGGAGAGTTCGCTTTCATCATAGCCTCGATGGGCGTTCAGCTGGGCGTCACGAGTGAATACCTATATCCTGTAGTTGTGGCCGTGAGCATCATCACCACGTTTCTTACTCCCTATATGATCCGCGCTGCCGACCCAGTGTATCGATCATTTGAGCAGTGGTTGCCTCATAAATTCATGCAGCGGGTCAATGCCGAGCGAGAAGCCCCACGTTTCGAGACCCCAAAAACCGACACACCAGTGTCGGCAAGAAAATTGTGGCAGCAGTTGCTCACGTTTCTTGCCGTCCAGGTCGCTATATACTCCGTGCTCAGTACAGCTGTCGGGTCCATACTCGTCGCAGTCTTTAGGCCCATTGCCCGTAGCATCCATGGGATATGGGATAACGGCGTGCTCATATTTCTGGCCGTAGCCTTGCTGTCCCCTTTCCTGAGAGCCATTGTAGTCAGGAAAAACAACACAAGTAGCGCCCGACAACTGCGACAGCTTGGGCCAGTGCATCGTCGAATCGTTTATGCGCTCTTTTGGGTGCGCTATTTCATAGCTTCGGGTTTCGTGTTTTTGGTATTGGAGTACCTCTCCCCACTTCCCTGGGTAGTTCACGTGATCTTGGCAGTTGTGTCTGTCTTTGTGATCATTCGCCTTCGAGTAATCAAGTATGTGAGCATACGCATGGAACGAACCTTTATGCACAACCTTAGGCTGCGCGATTTCCAGGCACAGGCTTCTACACCTAGCTATGCACGCCGTTTGCTATCCTACAATCTTCATACGGCCAGCGTTCAGGTGCCCGCTGGTTCGACTTGGGCTGGGCATCGTTTGAGCGAACTCAATTTTGGCCACGACCTTGGCATAACCATTGCCGCTGTAGAGCGTGGAGCCGAGCGTATCAATATCCCTGATGGTCAAACCGTTGTTTTCCCTGGCGATAGTCTCCTCGTTATCAGCGACGACGAGGGATTGGCCCGCTTCTCTGCCTTGGCCGAGGCGTCGGCAAACGCTTCGCAGTTAGCAACCCACCATCCGTTATTGCTGCGTCGAATCCATTTGGTAAACCACCCTTCGTTGGTGGGTAAAGCCCTAGGTGAGAGCGCCTTGCGCGAAACATATCAATGCACCGTAGTAGGTTTTGAGTCAGAGGGAGGAGCTCTCGATTCGCCTTCGGCTTCCCGTGTCCTGCAGCGCAGCGATACCTTGTGGCTTGTGGGCGAAGAAGAAGATTTGAGAAAACTTCAAGGAGAAAAATAAGTTGTTGGCTATGAAAAGTAAAGAAGTTTATATGAAAATTGTAACTATATTGATTTTCATATGTGCTATAACTATTAGTTCGTGTAATAGTTCACAAAATTCTGAACCAGAAGAATTGCCAGAAGGGGTAACGATGAGTGTGTATGAACGAAGGCTTTTGGGAACCTTCGACGAGGTGACCTTAGACCAGGAGCAGATGCACTATGATTTTAATGCAGATCGTACCGGTGCTTTCTACATGACGGAGAAGCCATCGAATAAGCTAATGGGGTCACACACATATACGTGGACGGCCACGGCTGACACTATTTATATGGTAAGGACAGATACGAATGTGCCCCAGAATAAATATATTAGTTTGGCTTACAAGTGGCGCGGCGATGTGTTGTGTTTAGACACTGCCTGGCCTACGGAGTTTCGCAAGCGCGCTACTGATTAGTAGCAATGCTTTCTACGTGTTTCATTTGTTTTTCTATCCATCGCTGTCGCTTTCTGACATAGGGGCTGGGGCGCATCGAGCTATAGCGCCGCGGATTGGGAAGCGTGGCCGCCACGAGGGCGCATTGACTTTTTGTGAGCAGCGAGGCATTGACGCCGAAATGAGTTTGACTAACGGCTTCAGCTCCATAGAGTCCATCGCCCATTTCTATGGTGTTGAGATAGACTTCCATGATGCGCTCTTTGGACCAAAAAGTCTCGATGAGGAGTGTGAAATAGGCTTCAAGGCCTTTTCGAAGCCATGTGCGTGATGGCCAGAGAAATACATTTTTGGCGGTTTGCTGGCTAATGGTGCTTCCGCCGCGTCGGCGCCCACCGCGTACCCCCTCGCGTGCTGCGGCCTCAATGGCAGCGAAGTCGAATCCGTGATGGCGCACGAAATTTTGGTCTTCAGAGGCTATGACGGCACGCGGCAGATGGGGCGAAATTTGGCTGAGGGGTACCCATTGATGTACGATGCGAAGTTCGCGGCCTTGCTGGTGTTGCTCAACACAGCGCAGGAGCATGAGAGGGCTGATGGGCACCGGTGCAAACCTAAAAAGAAGCACGGCGAAAACCGTGCTGGAAAAGAAAGCGATAACCATCCAAAGGATGATTTTTCGAATGCGTTTCATTGCCTTTCTTTTTTCTTATGTAAAAGTGTTAGAAGGGCAGGTCGTCGCCTTCGTCGGCTGCGCTGGGTGCTTCGGCAGCAGTGGGGGCCGGTATGTTGGCTGTTGCTGGCGCTGCAGTAGGTGCTGCAGGTGCTGCGGCACTGCCTCCAAGGGTGTTGCCTGTTTGCACACGCCAGGCGCGGATGGAGTTGTACCAGCGGCCTTGGTATTCATGGGCATCGATGTCGAAGGAGACGGTGAGCTCTTGTCCCACCTGAATGTTGAAGTCTTTGAGCTTGTCTTCACCAAAGACATCGAACACGCAGCGGCGGGGATATTGCTCCATTGTTTCGAGTACGAAGCTTTGTGCTTTCCATGCGTTGCCGGTGCGAGCCGACACGCCGCCGCGTGGTTCGAGGGCGGCGATGATTTTTCCGAATAATTCCATTTTTTTTAGTATGTGTGTTTGTTAGTTTTTGATTTTAGTGCTGCGAAGATACGAATAATCTATGTGTTTTGTTTCCTTTTAGCTCCTTTTTTTCAGATGAGGGAAGTGTCTCCAATGCTAGGCAATGCTTAGTAGGGCAAGCTCTCGGGCAGGGGAAAGGCATCTGCTTCGGGTGGCGGAAAGGGGCTGCCCCCTGGTGGGGGAAGTTCTTCGGCGAGGGGAGGTGCATCGTTGCCGCTTATGGCCGACTGTAGCAGGGCATTTTCTTGACCAGGAAAGGGGATGTCTTGGTTTTCTATGTTCGAGAAACGGGCATATTTACCGTTGAAGTTGAGGTAGACGCTACCTACGGCTCCGTTACGGTGTTTGGCTATGATGAGCTCGGCTTTTCCGCGCAGGTCTTCATTATTGGGGCCACTATAGATTTTGTAGTATTCTGGTCGGTGGATAAAGCATACGATGTCTGCATCTTGCTCGATGGCTCCGGATTCGCGCAGGTCGCTGAGCTGTGGTTGCTTGCCCTCGGCGCCTTTTGAGGCATCGCGGCTCTCGACAGAGCGATTGAGTTGTGAGAGTGCAATAATGGGAATGTTGAGCTCTTTAGCCAGTCCCTTGAGCGATCGGCTGATGGTGGATACTTCTTCTTGGCGACTGTTGTAGCTCATGCCCTGTGCGTTCATGAGCTGCAGATAGTCGATGATGATGAGTCTGACTCCGTGTTGGCGGTAAAGGCGGCGTGCCTTGGTGCGCAGCTCGAAAACGGAGAGCGAGGGTGTATCGTCTACGTAGAGAGGCATGCCATAGAGGCTTTGAATTTTGTAGTCGAGTTGCCCCCATTCAAGCCGGTTAAGGTCGCCGCTGCGTATTTTAGACGATTCGATTTCGCAGACGTTGGAAATGATGCGATTTACGAGCTGCAGGTTCGACATTTCGAGCGAAAAGAAGGCTACGGGAATTTTTTGGTCTATGGCAATGTTTTTGGCCATAGACAGTGCGAAGGCTGTTTTTCCCATGGCAGGGCGTGCGGCGAGGATGATGAGGTCGGAGTTCTGCCATCCACCCGTGATTTTGTCGAGGTCGTTGAAGAGCGAGGGGATGCCGCTGAGTCCGGCACCTCGCCCAGCTGCCAAAGTTATGTTGTCATAGGCTTCGCGTACTATGGGGTCTATTTGCTCGTAGTCTTTCTTCAGGCTTTCTTGCGAGAGCTCGAAAAGTCCTCCTTCAGCCTCTTGCATGAGTTTGTCAACGTCTATGGTGGGGTCGAAGGCTTGCCCTTGTATGCGACTGGCAAAGGATATGAGTTCGCGGGCCATAGCTTTTTGGGCTATGATGCGGGCATGGTATTGTATGTGGGCCGACGAGGCTACGCTGGTGCTGAGTTGGGAAATGTAGAATGGACCTCCCACGTCTTCGAGTTCGCCGTTGGTGTTGAGTTGCTCAGTGACGGTGAGAATGTCGACGGGCTTCTCGGCCATGCTGAGTTGCTCGATGACTTGATAGATTTTTTGATGGCGAGGGTCGTAGAAACTTTTGGGCTTAAGTATGTCGCTCACCATGGAGAACGAGTCTTTTTCGATGAGCATGGCCCCGAGCACGGCTTTTTCGAATTCAATGGCCTGTGGTTGCAACCGGCCGTATTGTTCTTCTTGCGTGAGAGGAGTGTGGTTGCGGGCCGTGGTGTTGCGGCGTTTGTTATTGGGTGTGGGCATGAGTGCTTAGAATGTTTTTTGGGGTTTACTTTCTCAGGGCATTGCTTGCGGGGGCACATATTCGTAGCACCCCATGCACGGTGTGGCTCCTCGAGGAATGCCTGCAAGGTCTACGGGGCAGAATTCCTGCGAAATTTCTGAGTTGGCTCGTCCTACGGCTTGCGACTTTTCTGAGAGGGTAAAGCTGAAAAGTAGATAATCGAGGTCGAACTCGGGCTCAAAATTCTTCTCTCTCCACACCGTTTTCGTATTGTTGTCCCAGCAGCATTGCACTATTTGTTCTGCCTGAATAGAGTCAGTGCAGAGCAGACTGTTTTCGAATTTGAAGTTAAAGGCTCGGCTTTCGTCATCGCAAGGGTAGGCCATTATCTCGTCGCTCGAATAACCGGTGATGATGCAGTTGGCAAAGCGAGCCTGGGTGAGCGGCCACGATGTCTGAGCGGTTCCGTTGGTGTAGCTCAGGGCGGGGCCCCGCCCTCCGACGAAGGGATAAAAGTTCGCAATGGTGCAATGCACAAAAAGGCTATGGCCTCCCTGCAGGTTTACGCAATTACCGCGGGCATTGGTGATTTGCGAGTTTATCACCACAATGCGCGACATGCAGGCTCGTAGCGCATCGCCAGCCACATTGTGAATGACGGAACTTTCAATGCGCAGTTTTTCTCTGTCAATGTTCGACGAATCGCACACTATCCCTTCCGTGGCGCTGTGAATGTGGCAAAACTTCAATTCGTTGGCATAACTCTCTTTTTTAATAACGATGCGTCCCCATTGTCCGGGAATGCGGTCGTAGGGCTGGCCGTCAAACATGTTGTCGAGGCGGTCGCCACGCAGGGTTATGGGCTTTGCAAGTGTACCTGCGGCTTTAAGCGTACCACCAACGATGAGCGAAGCTTTAGCGTGGAAAAGCAGCGTGGTGCCGGCTTCGAGTTTCAGCGTGGCGCCAGGAGCTATAAAGAGACTGTCGCTTATCAGATATGGTTTCTTGCCACCGAGCGTGGTATCGGAGCTTATGACCGTGGTCCCAAGTACGTTGACATTTAGTCCGCTGGCTGTGAGGACAATAGCCCCCTGCGCGCCGCCTTCGGTCATAAAGAGAAGGCGGTCGGTTTGACTAACTGGGGTGTCGTCGTCGGTGGCAGGAATGTTTACGAAGAGAAACACGCACAGCGAATCTTTAGCTCCAATTTCTAAATTGGTTGCACTACCATCCACGAACATTGTTCCGTCGGCGTTGGCACGAAATGGCGAACTGGTACCTCCCTCCATCCACATGCGCGAAATGCGCACTCCTTCTGTTGCATGATTATATATCCAAATTCTTTGTGCGGCCGAAGGACGGCCAGTGATCACGGTGTCGAAGGCCACGGTGTCGGCGCTGGACGTGAGGATGGCCAAAGGCGATGTGGTAAATTCGTCGTCGCTCAGGCATGATGTACTCATGCTGACCATGGCAAAAGCCACGGCCAGCATGAGAAATTGTGGAAGAATTCGTAGTGCGTGCATGGTTTGCTATTCTCTCTGCTTTTTTTATTCAATGTGCACGAGCAAGTCGAGCAGATGGTCCCAAACCATTTTCACAGAAGGGATGTGCAACTTTTCGTCGGGCGAATGCACTCCGCGAAGCGTGGGTCCAAAACTAATCATGTCGATTTCAGGATATTTTTCACTAAAGAGTCCGCACTCCAGTCCGGCATGTATGGCCAATATTTTGGGCTCCTTATTAAATACGCGCACGTAGCTGTCTTTGGTAGCTTTCAGCAATTTTGAGTCGGGATTTAGCTTCCAGCCGGGATATCCTTCGTTTGTGTCAACGCGTGCGCCGCCCAGTTGCAGAGCGGTGCGCACCATGGCAGCCATGTGGTCGCGTGCCGATGTGAGGCTGCTGCGCTGGCTTGTGGTCACTTTCACGTAGCGTCCCTCGGTGTGAATGCTGGCCAGGTTTGATGATGTCTGAACCAGTCCCTCCATGTCTTGGTCCATTTCAAGAATACCGTTGTGTACCACAAATAGCGATTTGAGCATGCGCTCAGCATCGTCACGCTTCATGGCTGTGGGTTCAGCCGGAGCGGTGTCTATGCTGAGTGTAAGTCCTGGCTCAGTGTTGCGGAATTCTTCCTGAATGGCAGCCAACATCACGTTGGCGTCAACAGCAATCGTCTCCTTCGACTCCATGGGCACCGCGCAAATGGCATAACCATCGCGAGGAATGGCATTGTGCAATCCCCCGCTGTGAATGTTCACCAGACGCAGGTCAACTCCCTTTTCAAGTTCAGCACACAAAAATCGCAGCAAAATTTTATTGGCATTGGCGCGTCGCTTGTTGATGTCGTCTCCCGAGTGGCCCCCCGTAAGGCCGCCCACACTCGCTTTGAAGAAATAATATCCTCTGGGAATAAACTCTTCAACGATGGGGAACCATGCCTCGGTGCGTACACCACCGGCGCACGAAACAAAAATCTGACCTTCATCTTCCGAATCAAGATTGATGAGGTAGCGCCCCGTCATGAAGCCGCTTTTCATGCCGGCAGCTCCCGTGAGGCCAGTTTCTTCATCGCGTGTGAAAACGCATTCTATCGGGCCGTGCTTCAAACCGTTATCTTGCAAAATTGCCATTTCTATGGCCATGCCAATGCCGTCGTCGGCCCCCAGCGTGGTGCCGCGTGCACGCAGCCACTCGCCATCTATGTAAGTTTCAATAGGGTCGTTGTCAAAGTCGAAGACCTTGTCGGCTTCCTTTTCGCACACCATGTCCATGTGTGATTGCAATATCACGGTGGGCAGGTGCTCAAATCCGGCGGCGGCAGGTTTGCGGATAACGACATTGCCCACGTCGTCAACCTTGGTTTCCAGTCCCAGCCCTTCGCCAAACTTGCGGAGAAAGTCAATGATTTTCTCTTCTCTTTTTGAAGGACGTGGAATGCGATTAATCTGGGCAAAACAGTCGAACACAGCCTGCGGCTGAAGCAATTCTTCGTGTGTCATAATCATAGAGAGTTTTTGTGTATTCAAATTTTATATTAAATTTGTGGCCAAAATTATAAAATCTTGTTCAAAAATTACACTTTCAATGCTGAAAACTTTTCTTGCTGCTGTATCCCTCCTCGCAATAGCCCTTGCATTGCTGGCCGTGAAGTTGTTTTTCAAAAAACCTTTCGTGCATACGGATATTGCTGGAAATAAGCAGTTAGAGCAACGTGGCATTCATTGTGTGATAGAAGAACAGATGGTGATTGAAAAAAGCAAACAAAAAACGAATAAAAAGCAACGAACGAAATGAAAAAAACAATCCTTTTAGCCGTTGCCGCTTTAGCTCTTGCGGCATGCGGCAACAAAGCCAACACCCCTAAAGACAATGGTTTGGAAAAAGCAGCCGATGAGAAGAAGCAAGGCGTCATTGCTTACGTGGAGCTCGACAGCATCAATTCTCAATACCAATATGCTATCGATATGACCGATGAACTCGAAACACGTCAAAAAAATTATGCTTCGCAATTGTCGGCCAAGGCTCAAGCCCTGCAAAACGCCATGAATTCAGCTCAGCAAAAGGCGCAAAAAGGAGAATACACCTCTCAGGAACAAGTGCAGCAAGCTCAGGCATCATTGCAGCGTCAGCAGCAACAATACGAGAACCTTGAGGCTAAATATCAACGCGAAATGCTCGAGGCCACCAACGATTTCAACAAGTCGTTGCGCGACAGCATTCAGAACTTCATTGCAGAATTCAACAAAGACGGGCGTTATGCCATGATTCTGGGCAAACAAGATGTGAGTTTGCTCTATGCCGACCCCGCTCTGAATATCACCGACCAAGTAATAAAGGGGCTAAACAAACGCTATACTAAAAAATAAGGTCCACAATTTGCGGCAGTAAAAAATTCTTTATATTTTTGCAGCCGCAAAACGGCCAAGGAAAGTTGTCTGAGTGGTCGAAAGAGCCGCACTCGAAATGCGGTGTACGCATTACGTCGTACCGGGGGTTCGAATCCCTCACTT
>CADBQP010000012.1 GCA_902796835.1 uncultured Bacteroidales bacterium | reverse complement strand
GCGCGGGTGGAGAACATCGTGAGCGGGAACTCTTTTCGAGCGAAGGTCGCAGGGACCGGAGAAGCACCCTGTAAGCGCGCTTACAATCAAAACTTTTTCAGAAAAAAGAAATGAAAGCTAAATCAACAAAGCTATAATAACTATTATAGTCGCTATAGCAAAACAAAAGAACCGAATAATCGGATTATTCAGGCTATTCTGATTACTCCGATTAAATGTTACATCCCCGAAAGTTAGAGCTACTGGGCACGTGGTGCGCGGTGGTGCTGACTTTCGGGGATTTTTTGTGTAAGTTCTTGAAAAAAATCTTCGAGATTATTTAGAATATCTCGGAGATAATTATTCCTGCCGTCGCCAAAAGCTTGAAAAAAACAATAAAAAAACATTTTTTTAAGGATGTTTAACACTTTATTACTATTTTTGTAGCGAAACGAAAGATATGGCGATTTTTTTATCATTTTTTTGCATTGCATTTTTTGGCTCATAGCCTTTTGAATTGCGAATTTAAACACAAGTAATACTTTATATACAATGAAAAACTACCTTATACTCTTCTTGATGATGCTTTCGGCATCAGTAACCGCTTTTGCCGGCGAGGTGGCTTTCGACGATGTGGCTACGCCATCTGATACATTAACAAGCGATGCTGAGGCAGCGATTCCCTTTGGACTCCCCGATTCGCTGACTGCCCATTCGACAATGCCTATCATTGACGGTCAGCCAGCGTTCTATGCCTTTGGGCGTGCCGAGGAAAACCCTTCGCGCGTGAGCGCTACAAGCTTTAAGAAAAAGTTTTTCAGCATGGAGAGCAACCCTGGAGTGAAGCCATATCGGTTTATGGACGACATGACCTTCGTGGGCGTGCCGCTCTTTATTGCCGGCATAGCCATCAAGGGCGAGAAAGCTTCGTTTCGCCAAAACTATAACGACGAGCTTCACCCCAACACGCGTCTTATCACGAAGTTTAAGACAAAGATTGATGACTACACGCAATATTTTGGTCCTGCCATGACGGTGGGTCTGAAACTCGGAGGCTACGAAGGTCGCAGCACCTGGCCCCGATTGCTCGCCACGGCAGCCATGTCGTATGGCACCATGGCCATTTTAGTGAACAGCATCAAATACACTGCCAGCGAAATGCGCCCCGACGGATCCACGGCCAACTCGTGGCCCTCCGGGCATACGGCAACCTCGTTTGTGGGTGCCACAATTCTTCACAAAGAATATGGTCTCACACGCTCACCATGGTTTTCTGTATTGGGCTATGGAGTGGCCACGGCTACGGGTGTGATGCGTGTGCTCAACAATCGCCACTGGGTGAGCGACGTGCTCTCGGGAGCCGGCATCGGTATTCTTTCCGGCGAGTTGGGCTATGCGCTCAGCGATGTGTTCTTCAAGGGGCGCGGCCTTTTGCGCAACGATCTTCTTCACGAAAACGAAAAACCTTCGTTCTTTAGCATTTCAATGGGCGTCGGTCTGGGTGGCAAAAGCATGGAATTCGGTCCTCAAGACCTACGCTACGAACTAGATCAGTATGACTTCGCCACCAATTTCAAGATGAAGGCCAAGTTCCGTGCCGCTACTACGGTAGATGCCGAGGGCGCCTATTTCTTCAATAAGTATGTGGGTGTGGGCGGTCGCTTCCGAGTGAGAGCCATGAGCATCAAGTCGTGGAGCGACTTCGTGGAACAGTCGCGCCAGAGCAAAATTAGCCTCATAAACGACTTGGCCTTTATAATCCGGGCTACTAACCCCACCATGTCCGACGCAGAATATGAAGCAAAGATTGCCAGCCTGAGAGGCAATTTGGCAGGTATCGTCAAGAATGAGCAGGTGAACATCGTTTCCGACCATCTCACGGAATTTTCGGCTTCGGTGGGAATGTTTTTCAACCTTCCGCTTTCAAAACGTTTCTCGCTTGGCACAAAGGCCCTCATCGGTCGCAGCATGACGCAGGAACTTGATATCAATGCTCAGTTCTCTGGCGATATTAAAGACGTGGGCTACGTGATGGAAGTGACCGACGGGCAGCCTACAAGGCTCGACATTACACATTGTAATTCCACCGGAGAAACCTATAATCTGGAGTGGGACTACATCACCCTTGGCGGAAACAACACAACCACCTTTGGCACAGGTCTTTCGCTGACCTATCGATACAAGTCGAACTTCTTGTGGAAGGTGTTCATCGACTACGACTATACGCGCAAGGACTATACACTCACCTATGACCCCTATCGCCACCTGAAGTACGCAACACCCAACCTCGAAAGCCTCTACTACGCGCTTGGCACCGAGATGGAACCCTACGAATTTATAATAAAGAAAGACACCCATTTCTTCACAATTGGCGCCTCGTTTGCAGTGAATTTCTAAGCCCGCGTTGAGGGCATAAAAAACCTTCCGCCGAAATAATCGCCTGTGTTTGCGCTTTATTTCGGCGGATTTTCATATTTTTGCAGCGCTTTTGCAAAAAAGCCAGTGCTGCCCAGATGGTGGAATGGTAGACACGAAGGACTTAAAATCCTTTGGCCAGTAATGGCTGTGCGGGTTCGAGTCCCGCTCCGGGCACACAATCGCTTATGCGGCGAAGAAAGTTCTCTAACCAAACTTTCTTCGCCGCATTTCTATTGGGCGTGGTTGCGACAGGCCTCGGTTCCGAAAAAAACTCCTTTGAACTTAATTTTGCCTTGGCCAAGAAGGTGCGAACTGTTGGCTCAACAATTTAAAGTGTCGGCCCGAGAGATTAAAGAGTTGAGCCAACTCTTTTTGCCAAAAGCTCCCCTCCCTGCTAAACCGGCTCTGCGCTTTTCTTTCTGAAAAACGAAAAGTTCACACTGCCGTATGTGCGCTGCTCCAAAAAGTCGGTCCGCCATGAAAAGTCGTGATCTTTGCCATGCTCAAGCACAAACAGCCCGCCTTCTGCGAGCAGATTTCCTCCCATTATGCGTTCGGGCAGTTCCGATAGTTCGGGCAGGGCATAGGGCGGGTCGGCAAACACGAGGTCGAACTGCTCTGTGGCGCGCTCGGCATATCGGAGGGCATCGCCGCAAAGGGGCAGGGCGGCAGGGTCGGCCAGCTTTCGCATGACTTGTGCTATGAATGCAAAGTGGCGACGGTCCTTTTCCACTGTGACCACGCGAGGACATCCGCGCGAAAGCAGCTCAAGGCTGATGCTGCCCGTGCCGCCAAAGAGATCGAGGGCGCGCGTGTCTTCAAAATCAACGTATGCGCGCAATACGTTGAACAAGTTTTCTTTGGCAAAGTCGGTGGTGGGCCGTGCCTTAAAGGTGTGGGGCACATCGAAGTGGCGCCCTTTATACTTTCCCGTGATAATGCGCATAGATTCAGACCTTTTATTCTCCCAAAAGCAGTGTCACCATGTCGTAGGGCACTTGAGTGTTTGTGGCTATTTCGTGGCCTGCAAATTCCTTGGCCGCGTCGATTTCAAAAACGTTGGGCACCACCTTCTTGAGCATTTCGGAGGCTGCGTTGCGCAGGGGCTCTTCGCCCAAAACGTAGAAAGCTTTCATGGCGGGCTGCGACCCAAACTGATTGGCCACTCCTGCCACATAATATGCTATGTCGGCAGGGGCTTTCACGACATAATCGCACAGAGTGAGCAGACGCGATTCGTGGAAGGCCATGAGGGTCAGCTGTTCTTCGTGCAGGTAGGCATAGAATCGGAACTTGAATTCGCCGCCCTTGCGCGAAAAGTGGCGCAGCAGCGACGTCGAGGCCGACGTGAAGTGTATGTGCTCGAAGGCATCGGTCAGAGCCGTGTGGGTGGGCTCGTCGAGAGCAAAGAGCAAGGCCGATTCTGTGGAGGCAATCGTGTCGTAGAAAACGCGATGGCGGCCTTCGGGTTCAAAGCAGCTCTTGTAGAGCACTTCGGCATCCTCTTGCTGAAATTCAGCGAACGGAACCAAGGTGGCGGGCCCCACCACAACGGCCTCAACCGACGTGGCACCTACACCGAGGGCAGAGTTCGACTGCAGCGCGTCCCTCATGTTGACCATCAGCGACACGTTGTGGCGCAGCGGATGGCGCACAAAGGCAAAAGACCCGGGCATTGTGGCATCGTAGCGCGCAAAGAATATGTGCTCGTTGCAGATGCGCAGATAAAGTTTAGAATAGGTGTTGACCATGTGTATAGATTGTTAAATCCGAAAGGGCGTTGTGAATAAATCAGTTTGGAGTATTTTTCTTGAAGTGCGACAAGAGTCTCGGCACCAGCCATATCCCCACGGGGATGGCAAGCACCACACCAAGAGTGTTGGCCAGAAAGTCGGCCACATCGCCGCTGCGATAGGTGGTGAGGCTGGCTTGTGCCCATTCAATGAGCCCGCTCATGGCGATGGGTGCTGCCACGGCCCAGACAATCAGGCGCTGCCAGTAGAGCTTGGCGTGGCGCCGCCGATATTCCAGCCAGATGATGGAGCACGTCCCGAGATACATCACCGTGTGGGCCCATTTGTCTGAGTCTTTGAACGACATGAAATCCACCGAAGGCGGTTTGAACAGGCACAGATACCACGTCAGTGCAATGCACATTAGGCTGAGCGGATAGGAGGTGAGCAGTCGTTTCATGCTTCGTCGGCAATTAAATTTGTTTGTGGCTCCGGCCAATTCACGAGATAGAGCCTTTCCGTAGTTCGAGTCAGGGCAGTGTAGAGCCAGCGCAGGTAAGGAGCGCCCAGAGCGTCGTCGGGCACATAGCCCTGGTCCACAAAGACGCGTGCCCATTGTCCGCCTTGTGCCTTGTGGCAGGTCACGGCGTAGGCATACTTCAGTTGCACGGCGTTGTAGTAGGGGTCTTCGCGCAGTCGCTTCATCCGTTCCTTTTTTTGTGGGATGTCGGCATAGTCGGCCAGCACTTCATCGTAGAGTTTCTGGCTTTCTTCAGCCGTGAGCGAGGGCGATTCCGACTGGAGGGTCGACAGCAGCACGCGGCAGTCGAGCTCGAAGTCGTCGTAGTCGGGAAAACGCAGCGTGGCGTTGGCAAAGCGAAAACCATAGAGTTCATGCACACCGCTGAGCCGCACCACTTCGGCCACGTCGCCGTTGGCAATAAAGTCGAAGGGCATGCGCTCGCCCTTGGGCAGTTGGCGGGCTGCCAGTTCCGTCCAGTAGTAATTATTCTTGACGGCCATCACCATGTCACCGCGGGCCAATTCCTCCTCGGCGCCGAATATGCGGGCACGTATGCCGTTGTTGTAGATATTTGCACGTTTGTTTGAGCGCGTGATGACGATGGTTTGGTCGGTGCCGTGCTCGCGGTAGGCATCTTCCAGGGCTTCAATGAGCTCGCCGCCAGGCAAGAAGCGCACTTCTCCCTTTTTGCTCCCCGTGAGTGTGGGCAGGACATGTGTGTTGTCCGAGAGCATGTGGCGCAACATGGTGGCATTGCTCAGCACTCCCGATTCGGCGCTTTGTCTCACCACGTCGGTCAGTGTGGCGTCGGTCACCTGCAGACCGTAGCCCTCGAGTGTGGTGCGGCTAAGGGCGGGGCTTTCTTCTTCGCCCACGGGTGGAAGCTGTGCCGTGTCGCCCACCAGGAGCAGGCGGCATCCTTTTCCTTCGTAAACGTAGTTGAGCAGGTCGTCGAGCACCATGCCCTGTGCGAAGATGGAGGCTACACCGCCGCTATTGGCCAGCATGGAGGCTTCGTCGACGATGAAGAGCGCGTTTTGCAGCTTGTTGTAGCCCAGCTGGAAGCGTGTGCCTTCGCCATTCCACGTTTGCTGCCGATAGATGGCTTTGTGAATGGTGTAGGCTGGCGTGTCGGCATGCAGACTGAGCACCTTGGCGGCGCGTCCGGTAGGGGCCAGCAACACAACGTCGCGTTCCAGGCTCTTCATGAGCGCTACGAGCGCACCAGTCAGCGTGGTCTTGCCTGTTCCGGCATATCCGCGAAGCACAAAGCAGGGCCGCCTGGCTCCCGAGGTCAGGAATTGTGCCAGTGCCATCGTGGCCTCGTCTTGCGAGGGAGTGGGCTTGTGGCCCAGGTGTGCCAGTATGAGTTCTCTAATCTCGTCGTGAATCATGTAGCGGGCCTGTGGTGTTTGCAGTGTGGTCTAAATATTGTAGAGCAGCCAGCTCAGGTAGGCGGCAAAGACCAGCACGAGCACGCCACCCTCCCAGCGCTCCACCTTGTAGCGTGTGAACGAAAAGAGCCACAGCAACACGGCGCTTATGAGGAGCAGGCTGAGGTCTACAAGTGTGATGCCCTGAGTCTGCATGGGTTTGATGAGGCCTGTGGCTCCGAGTATCATGAACACGTTGAACACGTTTGAGCCTATGACGTTTCCTATGGCAATGGCGCTCTGGCCTTTCTTGGCTGCTACGATGCTCGTGGCCAGTTCGGGCAACGAGGTGCCGCCTGCCACAATGGTGAGGCCAATCACAGCTTCGGACACGCCCCACATGCGAGCCAGCTCGGTGGCTCCGCTCACGAATATGTTACTACCCACCACAAGGCAAACGAGCCCTATGACAATCCAAAGGGCGGCCATCCAGGGGTTCATGGCTTTTGTCGGCGCTTGTTCGGCCTCGTTTGTGCCTTTGGCAGCTGTTCGCAGGGTGTAGGCCATGAAGAGGAGGAACATCATGAAGAGTATTGCGCTCTCCCAGCGTCCCACCATGTTGTCGAGCCCAAAGATGAGCAGCATCGCTGACGCCAGCATGGAGAACGGCAGGTCGCGCTCCACAGTGTGGCGGCTGATGTTCATTGGAGCCACCATGGCCGTCACGCCCACAATGACGAGCGTGTTGAAGACATTCGAACCCACGATGTTTCCCACGGCCAGATCGGCGGTTCCCTTGAGTGCCGACGTGAGGCTCACGAAGAATTCGGGCATCGATGTGCCCATGGCTACGACAGTGAGGCCTATGACTATCTGAGGAATGTTCATGCGCTGAGCCACTGCCACGGAGCCCTCGGTGAGTCGGTCGGCGCCCCAGAGAACGGCTGCGATTCCAGCTATGATGAAAAGAATGTTGAGCATTGGTAGAAAAAACTTTGAGTTGTTTTATGATAAAAAGGTTTTCAGCTTGCGAAGATACGTTAAAATCGCGGCCTCGCCAACTTGGCGCGCCATTTTTGTGGCTTTACTTTTCCAAGCCCGGCTTTTGGACAAAGCATGGGGGCCGGTGGAACTTTCCTGCAGCGCGTGTTTCACTGCGAGGTGCGCCCTGAATGAATTCTCACCGCGGTGAAAAAGTTTTCCCACCCTGGTGAAAAAGTTTTTTCACCCCGATGAAAAAGTTTTCCCACCGTGGTGAAAATTTAATGAAGTGGCTTTACGTTTTATCGGAGCCGGCTCTTGAAGAATCGAAATGCCTTATCGTGAGGGCTAAAGCCATGCTTTTCATCATGAAGTCCCAAAAAAAGATGGAGAACAAGCCGTTGCGTGTCGAAAGAAAGGCTTATCTTCGCTCGCAGAAACACGTAACGATAGAATTATGCAACTCTTTCAAGAAAGCTCGCGCAGCGAGACGTTCAATCGCGGGCGCATAGAAGTGGTTTGCGGCTCCATGTTTTCGGGCAAGACCGAGGAACTGATTCGCCGCCTGAAGCGTGCAAAAATTGCGAAGCAGCGCGTAGAGATTTACAAGCCGGCCATTGACACTCGCTATAGCGAAGAAGAAGTGGTGTCGCACGATGCCAATTCCATCATGTCGACCCCGATTGAATCGAGCACGTCGCTTTTGCTCATGACCGACGAGGCCGACGTGGTGGGCATAGACGAGGCCCAGTTTTTCGACGATGGACTCGTGGCTGTGTGCAACGAACTGGCCAACCGCGGCAAGCGTGTCATCATTGCCGGTCTCGACATGGACTTCAAGGGCGTTCCCTTTGGCCCCATGCCTGCGCTGTGTGCCATTGCCGAAGATGTGACAAAGGTTCACGCCATCTGTGTGCGCTGTGGCGACCTGGCCCATATTTCTCACCGCATCATTGGCGACGATCGGCGCGTGGTGTTGGGCGAGAAAGCGGAATATGAGCCGCTGTGTCGCCGTTGCTATGAAGAAAGTTTGAAAGAAAAAAAAGAATGAGCTCACTCGGCTTTGTGCAGCTCAAAGTCTTCAGCCTCAGAGCGGGATTTTGAGTTCTGCGGAAGAGACTCGTTGTCTATTTGTTTCAAGAAATTTCTAATCTGCTCCTCAATTCGCTCGAATTGGGGGGCAGTTGTGTATCCGGTGTGCTTGCGCAGCATGTCGATGGGCGCTGCAATGGCGTGCTGATAGCCACTTAGCTCATTTTGCATTTGCACTTGGTGGCGTGCGAGCCGGCGTATTTCGTTTTCGCGCTGTCGCCGCAACCGTTCGCATACGGCCGTAACGAGCGGTGCCACCACACCGTCGAGCACATCGTGGCCACGCATGTACATATAGGCCGTTTCGGGCGTCACACCAAGGCGCCGCAATTCTTCGCACAAGGGTTTGTAGGTTTTGCGTCCCTCGGGAAAAAGATGGTGAAGGCGGTCTATCTTCACATTGACACGGCGTCGCAGGTCGTTGAGCGCCTGAGGCGCCTTGCGCAGTTCAAAATCGTTGAGCGCCACGACCTTGAAAAAATCCTGCAGTGAAAAGCGGCTGTGGTGCCCATAGCGATAGGCCCAAACGTTCCAGGCAAAAAGCGGAAAGACGATGCGCGAGAATTCACCGAGGAATTCTTCGAAATCGAAGAGGCGCGTGTCGTTGAGCGTGGCCATGACGCACACATTGTGAAGCGCCGGGGCATAGCAGCGAAAACTCTCGATGGAATAGGCTATGGTGTGAAAAATGTAGGGACTGCCGCAAACGTATTGCGAAGTGGGCGTGGCACCCTGGAGCAGGTAGTCGTAGTCGGCATCTACGCAGGCTATCATGTATTTGCCCAGCCGTGGGCCCAGATTGTTGGCAATGGCGACTTTTTTCCCCTTGCCCAGCGATGTTTGCGAGGGCAGCATTACCTCGAAGTAGTAGTGTTCGTTTTCGAGAGGCCGCAATAGGGAACTCCAAAAGAGCACGTCGTCGTAGCCCTCGACGTAGACCACAATTTTCTTGCGGGCCTCACGTCCGCCCAGTCGGTTGGCAGCAGCTACGAAGTCGGAGTTGACATAGCTTGTGAGAGAGCCAGACACGCGGGCTGCATCTGGCGACGTGCGCGAAGGGCGTGTTGAGAAGGAGGGGTGCTGTGGCGACATGAAGAAAGCTGTGGTGGTATAATATTAATAAGGTGTAGTGTCGTGTTGTGAGGAACTATAGAGTGATTTCGCTCACGTTGGTCACGGCATCTTCCCATCCGTTCATAATTACGGCCGGACTGTGGGTGGTGAGCACAATCTGTGCGTTAGGATTGAGTTGTCTCACCATGCCGATGAGCCCCTTTTGCCACTCAAAGTGCAGACTGGCTTCGGGCTCGTCCATGAAGAAAACATAAGGTTGGAGGTCCTGTGTCAGGGCGGTGAGCAAAATGGCCAGCATCTGCTTTTCGCCGCTCGAAAGCAGGTAGGGCGAGAGCGGCTCGTCGTCTTGAATGAAAAGAAGTTCGTTGCTGCTGCGATCAATCCGTTTTTGTGTTTCGCCAAACAGGCTGTCGATCATGTCGAGAAAGGTGTTTTTCATTTGCGCGGCCTGCATGGCTTTCTCGTGTGCGTCGGGGCTGTTGCTCTGGAGCATCTCTATCATGCGGTTTCCCACGTTGACCTGATAGTCCAGGTAGCGCCGCTGCAAGAGATAGAGCTGCCAGTCGAGCTCCGTTGCGATGCGTGCGTCGGTAATGGACTGTGTGCGCCCGCTGTCCATAAGGATGCGGTCGAACGAGCGTATAATGTCATACCTGATGCATTCGGCGTCGGCGGGGTCGAAGTCGATGGAGGTTATGTGGTCGGGGTGGTTTTTCAGCTCCCCGCTCGTGGGCGCCGTCCTGAGGTGTTGCACAATTTTGTTAAGGATAGTGCTTTTACCCTCGCCGTTGCGGCCGCTCAGCACGTTGACATCGGGCCGTAGGTGCCATACTATGTGTTTTTTGTTGCTCCAAAGGCTGGAAATCTCAACGCGTAGAATGTGGTGGGCGTATTTCATGGCATGTAAATTGGCATTAATCATCACAAAAATACGAAAAAGCTTTACAATGGCGCCTTTTTATCGATAAATTTGCGCCGAAATTTAAACCATATCCCCTTTCGGATATCAAATAAGCGCACGAAATAAAAAAAAACACTATATGAAACGTTTTGTTCTCATGCTTTTCCTCTTGCTTGCGGCACTGATGCCTGTCAGTTCCCAAATAGTGATCAAGGGAAAGGTAATCAATGAAAAAAGCAAGGAGCCCGTTCAGTTTGCCGTGCCTGCCTTGATGAAGGACACGGCAATCGTCTCTTCAACAAAGACCGAGCAAGATGGCTCCTTCTTGCTTAAACTGCCCGCAAGCGGCGTGTATAAGATGCGTGTCTCCTATATTAGTTTCGACACCTATCAGAAGACCATCAGCATTGGCGAGGGTGTAGACACCATCGACATGGGAAACATCTATCTCACCTCGAAAGATTACAATCTAGGTACTGCCGTCGTCACCGCCACCGTAGCAAAAATGGAGCAGGTGGACGACACAACCGTATACAATGCTGCGGCCTATCGAGTGCCCGAAGGTTCCACGCTCGAAGCACTTGTGAAGCAACTCAACGGAGTGCAGGTGGAGGAAGACGGCACAATCAAGGTCAATGGCAAGACTGTGAAAGAGGTGCTCATCAACGGAAAAGATTTCTTCAAAGGCGACACTCAGACGGCCATGAAAAATTTGCCCTCCGACCTCGTGAACAAAATCAAAACCTACGACAAGAAGAGCGACTATGCCGAACAAACAGGCATTGACGACGGCGAGGAAGAAACCGTGCTCGATGTGACTACCAAAAGGGCACTCAACGAATCGTGGATAACGAATGTAGACCTTGGTCTGGGCACCAAGAGCCGCTACAGCAGCCGCATTTTCGTTTCGCGCTTCGACGAGCGAAGCTATGTGTCGATTATCGGCTCGGCCAACAACGTGAACGACATGGGATTTGGCAGTCCGCGCGGCGGAGGTGGCGGAGGCGGACTTACTGCCTCAAAGCAATTGGCTTTGGCCTTCAACATAGACAATGGAAAAAAGAAGTTCCAGGCCGGCCGCTTTGAGATTGGTGGAAACCTGCGCTATAACTATCGCAGCACCGACAACGAAAGCCGCACGTCGAGCCAGACTTTCCTTTCGACCGGCGCCTCGCGCTCCTTTGGCAACAGCAACAGCAAGAGCATGGGCTCGCGCACGAATTTATCGGCCAACCTGAACCTGCGCTGGAGCCCCGATACGCTCACGAACATCACCTTCCGCCCGCAGTTCACCTACAGCGAGAGCAACAATCGCAGCAATAGCCGGAGCGCCACCTTTAACGACGACCCCTACACCATCAATAATATGGAAGACCCGCTCGACAGCATATTCCAGACCAGTGTGATGCCCGAATTGCAGGCCATTGCCGTAAACGCCAACCGCAACCTGTCGAAGAGCGACTCGCGTAGTACGAACGTGAGCGGACGTATGAACATCACTCGCCGGCTCAGCACGGGCGGACGCAACGTGAACCTGAGCCTCGAAGGAGGTGTGGGAAGCGGAAAGAGCCATTCTTATTCCATATCGAACATTAATTATTTTCAAAGCAACGCCCGCACGCAGTTCATGAACCGCTATAGCGACACACCTTCAAAGAATTGGAACTATAGCGCACAGATTGGCTACGTGGAGCCCATTATTGCGAAGAAACTCTTTGCCGAGTTCCGCTATCAGTATGGTTTACGCTACACCGACAGCGAGCGTTCACAGTATAACCTCAACGAACTCGACAGCGTGGAATATGGGGTGTGGCGAAACATCGAGACGGCCATGGACTTGCTCGGCACACACCCCTCGGCCGAAGCCCTCGCCGACGTTATCGACTTGGAAAACTCGCGCTATGCCACTTATAAATACTATAACCACCGCATCAACTTCAGCCTGCGTTGGAATTCGGAGAAGCTGCGCGTGAATGCGGGCGTTTCGCTCAATCCGCAAAAAACAAAGCTCGACTATACGCGACCGGCTAAGATCGATACTGTCGTGACGCGCAATGTGTTCAACATATCGCCCGACCTGCGTTTCCGCTATCGTTTCTCGAAGACCAACAACCTTGACATCAGCTACCGCGGCTCGGCTTCACAACCCTCGATGACCGACCTGCTTGATGTGTGGGACGACTCTAACCCGCTTAACGTGTCGGGAGGTAACCCAAACCTAAAGCCCTCGTGGACCAATACGTTCAACATGAACTATCGTGGCTACAATGCCGATAGGCAGCAGGGCATCGCTTTTGGCCTGAACTTCAGTCAGACGTCGAACTCCATCAGTTCGCGCGTCGTCTACAACGAAACGACGGGCGTGCGCTATTCGCGTCCCGACAACATCAACGGCAATTGGAACGGGCGGGCCAACTTCATGTTCAACACTGCCTTGGGTTACGACAAGCTCTTCAACGTGTCAACGTTCACAGAGCTTTCTTATAATAATCGCGTGGGCTACATCAGCGAAACGCAGAGTGCCAATCGCAACGTCAGCGCTCTGATGGGCATCTACTACATTCCTCGTCTTTTGTCGGGCACTGCGAGTGCCTCGGGCATAGACTACGGAAAATTGTTCGACGAGGCTACCGACCTGAGCCGCAAGAATACCACCAAAACCCTCAATGTGAGCGAAACGCTGCGCGGCGACTACCGCAGCCCCGTCTATGAATATGGCATCCTCACCAATTTCGATGCGGGACTCGTGGGTACGCTCGTCTACGAAAACAGCCGTGCTTCCTTGGTTGAGGATAGCAAGATGAACACCTGGCGTTTTAGCTACGGAGCCTCGGGCAATGTAAACTTCTCTTGGGGTATGTCGATTTCTACCGACATTCGCATGAGCTCGCGCCGAGGTTATTCGGTCAGCTCCATGAACACGAACGAACTCCTGTGGAACATGCAGATTTCGCAGTCGTTCCTCAAGGGCAATGCTGCCACATTGAGCATCCAGTTCTACGACCTGCTGCATGAGCAGAGCAACGTGAGCCGTGCCATGAGCGCATTGAGTCGTAGCGACACGTGGACTAATGCCATTAACTCCTATGTCATGGTGCACTTCATCTACAAGCTTAACATCTTTGCCGGCGGAAGCAGTCGCCCCAAGAACGCTGAGCGCCGCGGCTTCGGCGACGATGGCCCCAAAGACAGCTCCCGTCCTGTCATCATGCGTGGCATGGGAGGCCCAGGCGGAGGAGGTGGCTTTGGAGGCGGACCTCGTTAAGCGCATTCCGTAGGAGAGAAATACCAAACCCAATCAGCAATCGCCCGCAGCAGAAGTCAGTTCGGCAGCGGGCGATTCTTTTTTTCCTGAAAGGCCGATAGGAAAAACTATCGCGGCGACAGTTTAATCTATCGCGGCGATAGTTTAAAATAGCTCCGCGATCGTATTCAGTGCCCCAAAGAAGAAAAATATTTAAAAAAACTCATTGCAAAATATCTCCGATAAAAAATTTTCCGTATTTTTGCCGCGCTTTAGAGTCCGCCGGGGCCTGATAAGACGTTCCAACGTTGGGACGCGCCTCTCGGAAAAATCCGTTCAAATTAACTAAACAATGTACGTAATCGTAGAAATTGGCGGTCAACAGTTCAAGGTTGAGGAGGGCAAGAAGCTCTTCGTAAATCGCATCAAGGATGCTGAAGCCGGAAACACTGTTGAATTTGAGAAAGTGCTGCTTGCCGACAACGACGGCGCAGTGACCGTAGGCACTCCCACCATCAGTGGTGCAAAGGTAGTCTGCGAAGTTGTGACACCCCTCGTAAAGGGTGAAAAAGTATTGGTATTCCACAAGAAGCGTCGCAAGGGCTATCGCAAGCTCAACGGCCATCGTCACCAGTACACAGAGTTAACTATCAAACAGGTAATTGCTTAATCAAAAAAAATTAGAAGACAATGGCACATAAGAAAGGTGTAGGTAGTTCTAAGAACGGCCGTGAATCACACAGCAAACGATTAGGCGTTAAGATCTATGGCGGACAGGCTTGCGTAGCAGGCAACATCATCGTTCGTCAGCGCGGCACGGTTCACTATCCCGGTCGCAACGTAAGCATGGGTAAGGACAACACGCTCTATGCCCTCGTAGATGGTACGGTGAACTTCCACCGTGGCAACCGCGACCGCAGTGTTGTTTCGGTTATCCCTGCAGGCGAGGCTTAGACAGCCACTGCTTGACAACAGAAACTCTTTAAGAAAAATGCATCCCTCGGGCTAAGGCCCAATGAGGGGTGCATTTCTTTTTATAGGTGCTCTTTGGAAATTCTGAAAGGGATGTGCTCATGTCAGAGCAGTACGTCCCAGAACGTTATGGGCAAGTAGATGTTTTCAACCTGCATGGCAGCTTCGAAGAGTGGGGCAATGTCGGCATCGTCGAAGCCTGCTATGCCGCATCCGATGCGAGTAACCAAAAATTGCAGCTCATGATGATCGCGTGCAAAGTCGATGAAATCGTCCACATAAGGTTTAATAGTTTCTACACCGCCTTGCATAGTGGGAATGGCGTAGCTGTGTCCGCGTAGACCCACTCCGACACCCCATTCTGCTCCATAGTGTTCGTAGGCAGCGCGAGCGGCCCCGCCGCCATGCATGCCGGCAAGATTACTTCCAAAGACAAAAACTTGATTGTCCTCAAGCGAACGAATATGGTCGGGGCTGACGCGCAATGGTGTGCTTTTTTTCTCCATTTTCATAATTCTTCCGTTTACAGTGTTTGGCGTATAATGTATAGCGCCCACTTCGGCTTCGTCGAGCATAACTGTGCTGCATGCAGAGGGGTGTTCGAGCGTTGTGATGAAGTAAGGGCGAATAAGTTCGTCCATCATGCGACGATAGCGCTGCGACACAGCCGATGGGGTAAGCCCCAGTTCGCGGGCCACCTCCTTACCCGTATAGCCTTCGATAAGGATGCGTTGCAAAATGGTGCGCGAAGTTTCATCGTGCTCAAAACTTGTTTCGGCAAGTTCGGAGAGCATTTTCCGCACCTCCTGGCTCAGGTTCGCATCACTTACGTCTATATTTTCTATCTCGTGGTGGACAGGTGCGGTCAATGCCTTTTTGAGGCGGTCGAGCACCAGAAAGCGAAAGCCATTGACCATCCATGTGCTCAACTTTGTATCGGGGCTTCGTTTCTCGGGTTTGCTCCAGTCGGAAAAGGCAAGCTGCAAATAAAATTCGTGGGCCAGCGAAAAGAAGTCCATGTTTTCTTTCTCCCACAGGTTGTAGCGTTTGTTGCACAGGGCATATGCCATGCGGCACCAACCGTAGAAGTATTGGCGCGTGGCATCTTCGTCGTGCTGCTTAAGCCGATTGAGAATTTCTGTGTCGGTCATGATTGTTCCTAGAATGCTTCGTCCTCACAAAAGTATGAAGTTTTTTGCTTCTTAGGTGTTCAGAAATGTTAAAAACAAGGGGGTTGCTTAATTTTTCTGTGCGTAGAGTCTTTTAAAGGGTAAAGCGCTTACGAGCGGGAGCGCCCGATAATTTTTACTCACCCATAACTATCAGAAATTATGAAAACGATTCACAATCTTATTGTACTCGACGAGAGCGGAAGCATGGATGTTATTAAGAACGAGGCCTTTTCGGGTTTGAACGAAACCCTTCAGTCTATTAGGCTGGCCGCCGATCGCATGCCGAATATGCGTCAGCGAGTCACAGTGTTGCTCTTCGATTCCGACAGGATGGACTTTGTTTATGAGAATACCGACATCTCTCGCGTGAAGCCTTTAGACGAGGATGTCTATCAGCCCATGGCTATGACACCTCTCTACGACGCCATAGGTCGTGGCGTGAGTGCGGTGCGCTCGCATGTGGAAAACGACGACTCGGTGCTGGTGACGATTATCACCGACGGCTATGAAAATGCTTCGCGCGAATATAGCGGAACGTCCATCGCTCACCTTATCGACTTACTCAAAAGTCAGAGCTGGACTTTCACCTTTATTGGTACCGACAATATCGATGTGGAGACTGTTGCCAAGAGTCTGCACGTGGATGAGGCCATGGCCTTTCGTCAGGACTCGCGTGAAACTCGCAAAATGTGGCGCCGCTTCAATCGGAGCCGCGATGCATATTACAGTTGTTGCGATGTTGGTGAAGCAATGCCCGTTGGAAGTTTCTTCAAAGGTCCTGAAGAGGATGATGAGGAGGATTAATAAATCTCAAGTAGTAGTTTCATAAAAAAAGTTCGGCAGTTGTGAAAATTAGCTGCCGAACTTTTTAAATTATCTCAGAGATATTTTTTTTATTCCTCTATCTCCTGCTTTGCAGCACGGAAGTTGGGAAGGTCTTCCTCAATGAAGTTTTTGATGTAGTGCACCTTGCCGAGCACGTTTTCTTCGGCCATACGCACGTAGACGTTGGCGCTTTTTTGGAAGAGCTCGGGTGCTCGGGTGGCATCGTCGAGAATGAGCAATGACATCACGATTTCGGCTGTCATGTCGTAGAGTCGTCGTCCCAGGAAGTCGTGCACTTCTTGGTTGTTGGCTTCTTTGACGTAGTTGATGGCTTGTTCGTAGAGTTCAACCATCTTTTCAACGCGCACCTTGAGCGGGCGCAAGTCTTCTGATACGTTGGCCTCGAGCATTTCCTTGATGACGTTCAGGTAGGTGCCGTTGGTGATATATCGGATGGCGGCCACGACTTGCAGCTGTGTCGTTCCTTCATAAATGGAGAAGATGCGTGCATCGCGATAAAGTCGCTGGCATTTATATTCCATGATGAAACCGCTTCCGCCGTGGATGCTGATGGCGTCGTAGGCGTTTTGGTTGGCATACTCTGAGTTCATGCCCTTGGCAATGGGCGTGAAGGCATCGGCCAGTCGCTGATATTTTTTCAGTTCTTGCTTTTCTTCGGGAGTGAGTTTGCGCTGTCGTTCAATGTCTTCGAGTGCTTTGTAGATGTCTACGTAGCGTGCTGTTTGATAGAGCAGCGAGCGTCCTGCGTCGAGTTTGGCTTTCATGCGCGAAAGCATGTCGTAGACAGCGGGGAACTGAATGATTTTCTGACCGAATTGTGCGCGCTCCTTGGCGTAGGCCAGGGCTTCGTTGTAGGCTTCTTGAGAGAGACCGGTGCTTTGGGCGGCTATGCCCAGGCGGGCACCGTTCATGAGGGCCATGACGTATTTTATGAGGCCCAGGCGTGTGCTTCCGCAAAGTTCGGCACGGGCATTTTTATAGGTGAGTTCGCAGGTGGGCGAACCGTGAATGCCAAGTTTGTGCTCGATGTGGCGCACGTCGACGCCACCCTGCCGTTTGTCATAAATGAACATCGAAAGACCGCGTCCGTCCTTGGTGCCCTCTTCGGAGCGGGCGAGCACAAGGTGTATGTCGCTGTCGCCATTAGTGATGAACCGCTTCACGCCGTTGAGGAGCCAGCAGCCTTCTTCTTCGCTATAGGTGGCCTTGAGCATGACGCGCTGCAGATCACTGCCGGCATCGGGCTCCGTGAGGTCCATTGACATGGTTTCGCCGGCGCAAATGCGTGGAATGAAGCGCTGACGCTGTTCTTCGCTGCCGAATTCGTAGAGTGTGTCGATGCAACTTTGAAGCGACCAAATGTTTTGAAATCCGGCGTCGGCGGCCGAGATGATTTCGCTGAGCATTGAGAAGGTGACGTTGGGCAGGTTCAAGCCGCCATAGCGTCGGGGCATTGAGACACCCCAGAGGCCTGCCTTACGGGTGGCGTCGAGGTTTTCGACTGTTTTGCTGGCATAGATCATACGTCCGTTTTCGAGGTGCGGGCCTTCGAGGTCTACGCTCTCAGAGTTGGGGGCTATGATGTTGGCAGCCACGTCGCCGGTGATGTCGAGCACGCGCTTGTAGTTTTCGATGGCGTCATCGTAGTCTACGGGGGCGTCGTCGAAGCTTTCTTTGTCGGCATAGAAGTTCTCTTTGAGCTCGACTACGCGCTTCATGAGGGGGTGATGGAGATGGAACTCCAATTCGGGATGGTCGGTATAGTAGTTTGCCATTTCTTTGATTTACTTTTAATGAGTTACCATTGAGGACCGCCTTTTTTGCAGCTTTCGGTTTTTGCCTTGCCAAGTTTTGTTTCTGTTGGCTTGCCTCTTTTTCGGGCAAGGCCTTTAGTTTTTTGGCTTGCCGTGTTGGCGCTGGCGTTTTGGGGGCGGCGTCTGGTCTTATTTGGTGTTTTGTTTGTAATACTTGATGAGTTTGGGAACTACTTCCTCTACGGTTCCGATGATGACGTAGTCGGCAATTTTGTTGATGGGAGCGTCGGGGTCGTTGTTCACGCTGATGATGATGCCCGAGTCTTGCATGCCGGCTATGTGCTGGATTTGTCCGCTAATGCCGCAGGCGATGTAGACTTTGGGGTGTACGGTCACTCCCGTCTGCCCAATCTGCCGGTCGTGGTCAAGCCAGCCTGCGTCTACTGCGGCGCGCGAGCCGCCCACTTCGCCGTGGAGCACTTTTGCAAGGTCGAAGAGCATGTCGAAGTTTTCCTTTGACCCCATGCCGTAGCCGCCGGCGATGACGATGGGAGCACCTTTGAGGTTGTGCTTGGCTTTTTCCACGTGGTGGTCGAGCACTTTCACAACGAAGGCTTCGGGGCTTACGTATTTAGATACTTCGGGGTAGACCACTTCTTTGGCGCAGGTTCCTTCGTAGACTGCTTTTTGCATTACGCCGCTGCGTACGGTGGCCATTTGTGGCCTGTGGTCGGGGTTCACGATGGTGGCCACGATGTTGCCGCCAAATGCAGGGCGAATTTGATAGAGCAGGTTTTCATAGGTCTTGCCTGCTTTTTTGTCTTCGTAGGAGCCGATTTCGAGCTGCGTGCAGTCGGCAGTCAGTCCGCTGGTGAGCGATGATGACACCCTGGGGCCCAGGTCGCGGCCTATCACGGTGGCGCCCATCAGGCATATTTGGGGTTTTTCTTCCTTGAAGAGATTTACGAGAATGTCGGTGTGGGGAGCCGAGGTGTAGGGGAAAAGTCCTTTGCCGTCAAAGACGAAGAGTTTGTCTACGCCGTAGGGAAGGATTTGGTCTTCCACTTTTCCGCGAATGTCGGTTCCGGCCACGACGGCATGCAGGGCTACGCCAAGTTCATTGGCCAGTTTGCGACCTTTTGTCAGCAGTTCTTGCGAAACTTCTTGCACCTGTGTGCCTTCAATTTCTACATATACGAATACGTTGTCCATATTTTTTTGTTAGCCAATGATTTTATCGTTCAACAATTCCTTGATGAGTGCTTCTACATCGGCGTCGCTGGCTGTGAGCGTTTTGCTTTCTTTGGCCTGGAAGGCGATGTTTTGCACGGCTTTCACTTTTGTGGGCGAGCCTGCCAGTCCGCATTGTTCGGGGTCGCCGTCTACATCGGCCACCGACCACTGGGTCAGTGTGAGGTAGGGGCGTGTGGCATAGAGCTCGGAGCGGTCGGGCCCTGCCTCTTCGCTGGGGTTGGCGGGGCGCTCGAGGGGGCAGGTGGCATACTTGTATTTCATTACGAGCTTGGCGTTGCATGGGCGGCATGGGGCAGCGCTTCCGTTTACGGTGACCACTACGGGCAGCGGTGCTTCCACGGTTTCGGCGCCTCCGTCGATGACGCGGCGGATGGTGGCTTTGCCGTTTTCAACCTTTACGATGTTTTCGGCATAGGTCACTTGGTTGAGTCCTAACTTCTGGGCTACTTGTGGTCCTACCTGTGCCGTGTCGCCGTCGATGGCTTGTCGGCCTCCAATGACGAGGTCTACGTTGCCAATCTTCTTGATGGCGGTGGCCAGGGCGTAGCTGGTGGCCAGGGTGTCGGCTCCGGCAAAGAGGCGGTCGGTCAGCAACCAGCCGGTGTCGGCGCCGCGATAGAGTCCTTGACGAATAATTTCTCCGGCGCGGGGAGGGCCCATGGTGAGAATGCCCACGGTGCTGCCGGGGTGTTGTTCTTTGAGTCGCAGCGCCTGTTCGAGCGCGTTGAGGTCTTCGGGGTTGAAGATGGCTGGCAACGCGGCGCGGTTCACGGTGCCCTCGGGCGTCATGGCGTCTTTGCCTACGTTGCGAGTGTCGGGTACTTGCTTGGCAAGCACTACAATTTTCAAACTCATAGTTTTGATGTTATTTGTTTTGTTGTTTGTTTCCTTTTTTTTGAGAGGCTATATTTCTTTGCAAAGTTACTATTTTTTTTTAGGTGGGGCAACGCCTGTGGTGTTTTTTGCGTTTTTTGAGGTCGCGAGGTGCCGGTTTTGTGTGTTTGTCGGGCTTTTGGAATTGCCCAGGTGCCTGCTGAAAGTATTTTCACCATGGTGAGAAAGTTTTTTCACCCCGATGAGAAAGTTTTTTCACCGTGGTGAGAAAGTTTTTCCACCATGGTGAGAATTCATTTAGCTCGGCTTTCAGAAAAAAACATGCTTGTTGTAGCTGCCTAATTGCGCTACACTTTTTAATTTCGCGCCTTGAAATTACTATAAATGTGTGCCTATGACGGTTTCTGTCTACACTTCGTTTGTTGCCTTGCTTGTATTGGCTGTTTATGCGGCTGTGCTGATGTGGCTTTCGCGGGCTAAGGCCGGCGAGGGCAGCAATGCCGATTTCTTTTTGGCGGCGCGCAAGTCGCCATGGTGGCTTGTTGCCTTTGGCATGATAGGGGCCAGTGTGAGTGGGGTGTCGTTTGTGTCGGTGCCTGGCTGGGTGCGCTCCACACAGATGACCTATCTTCAGATGTGCCTTGGCTTTGTGTTGGGCTATGTGGCCGTGGCCTTTGTGCTATTGCCGCTCTACTACAGGCTGCGTCTTACGAGCATTTATGCCTACCTGGGCGAGCGCTTTGGCAATGCCTCGCGACGCACGGGCTCGTCGTTTTTCTTTCTGAGCAAAATGGCGGGGGCCTCGGCGCGTATGTATCTGGCTTGTCTGGTGGTTCACCAGTTTGTGGCCGAGCCCTTTGGCATTCCCTTTGCCGTGACGGCGGGAGCCATTCTCTGCTTCATTTGGGTTTATACGCGCCGCAGTGGCATTCGCTCTATAGTGCATACCGATGTGCTGCAAACGCTTTGTCTCCTGCTTTCGGTGGTGGCGGTGATCGGGGTGCTGGCCTGGCGCATGCAGCTGGGGCTTGCCGACATGGTTCGCACGGTCTGGGCGAGCCCCATGGGCCAGGTGTTTTGTTTTGAGCCCGGCAGCACGCAAAACTTTTGGCGCCAATTTTTGAGCGGCGTGTTCATTGTGGTGGTGATGACGGGCCTTGATCAGGACATGATGCAGAAGAATCTGACTTGTCGCTCGCTGCGCGATGCTCAAAAGGATATGTGCTCCTATGGCATGGCATTTGTACCGGTTAATTTGCTGTTGCTCGCGATGGGTGTGCTGCTCTATGAATTTTGTGCTCGCCAGGGCATTTCTGCTCCTGCCTCAGGCGATAGTTTGCTCCCCATGCTGGTGGGTGGTGGCTGGCTTGGAAGTTTCGTGGCGGTGCCCTTCACGCTCGGTGTAGTGTCCGCTGCCTTTTCGAGCGCCGACAGTGCGCTCACGGCGCTCACCACAACTGCCTGTATTGACTTTCTGAAAATTGAAGAGCGCCATCTTCCTGCAGCCCAGGCATTGCGTCTTCGTCGGCGCGTGCATTTGGCGGTTACGCTGGTTTTCTTTTTATGCATTCTTCTCTTCAAGGCTGCAGCGGGCGGAAGCATCATCAACACTATCTACGTGCTGGCCGGCTATACCTATGGCCCTCTGCTGGGGCTCTACGCCTTTGGCATGCTTTCACGCCGCACTGTGCTCGATGCGTGGGTGCCCGTAGTGGCCATCATGGCGCCCGTGGTGTGTGGATTGCTCGATGCGTGGGCGCCACGCCTTTGGGGCTATACGTTTGGCTATGAGTTGCTCATGCTCAATGGTTTGCTCACCATGGCGGGCCTTTGGATAATCAGCAAAAAAAGCCCCGTCGCCACAACTGTGGAACAGGACTTTTCTTAGTAGGCTGTTTGCAATGCAGGGCGGTGCCTATTTGTTCATTTGCAGGCCCACTTGCAGTCCGTCATATTTCTTCAGCAGTTTGCTCACCAGCTTGAGTTTGTCGTTGCCGCTTATGGCGCCAACGGTCGAGGCCAGGGTGAGGAGTTTGTCGCCCTCGAAGAGCAGCGAAATGTTGCTGCCGCTCTTGGCCACGTGGGGCGTCAGGCTCAGCAGGCCGCCCAGGGCAGTCATCTTCACCGTTTTGTTTTTTTCGTCAAAGGTATAGTTTCCCGAAATGGTTCGTCCGCCGATTTTGGCCGTATAGGTGTTGTCTTTGTTGAAGGTGAACTGGCAAGTGTTGGCATTAAATCCGGCCGTAGTCATATAGCCGTTGAGCTCGCTTTCGATTTTCGATGCAGCAGCAGCGCCGCCGGCCTTGAGCAGCAGGTTTTCGGTTTCGAACACGCAGTCGGAACTTTTGTATTTCCAGTTTCCGTAGAGGTCTTCCTGGCTGAGCCTGCCCGATCCGAGCACAGATGAGAGAATGTTGCCAAAGATGTTGGAACTTCCTGAGGTGCTTGTCTGCGTCTGTGTGGATGTGGTTTTGTCTGTCTGCGTGGAATTTCCTCCGCCCAGCACGGCGCCGGCAATGTTGCCAAGGATGTTTTGCGAAGAGTTTCCGGTGGTGCCGCAGCCCGAAAGCAAAAGGGTGCCGCAAAGGGCAGCGCAAAGAATTGTCTTTTTCATTTTTGTGTGTAAGTCGGTTTTATGATTTTTGATTTCTTAATTTGTTTCTCGTTTCATAGGTTTCGAGCCACAAAGTTATGATTTTTTTTGTTTCCTCAGGCCAATTATTTTCATAAAAATGGCCACTCCATCGGTAGAATGCCGATGGAGTGGCCATTTGGCTTGCAGCCTTGCGGGCGGTAGGCTGCGAAAGAGTGGTGGATTACTTTTCTTCCTTGAAAAGTTCGCGAATGCCTCCGAGCGAGCCCAGCAGGTTGCTGGCTTCGAAGGGAAGGAATACGGTTTTTGCCTGCTTGCCTGCGCCCAGTTGTTCGAGCATTTGGATATACTTTTGGGCTAAAAGATAGTTGGCCGGGTTGGTGCTCTGTCCCACAGCTTCGGTTACCTTCTGAATGGCGATGGCTTCGGCCTCGGCCTTGCGGATGCGGGCTGTTGCTTCACCTTCGGCTTCGAGAATGGCCTTCTGCTTTTGGGCCTCGGCGGTGTTGATAACGGCCATCTTGTCGCCTTCCGACTTCAGAATGGCGCTGGCTTTTTCGCCCTCGCTCTCAAGGATGAGTGCGCGCTTGTTTCGTTCGGCTTGCATCTGCTTCTCCATTGCAATGAGCACGGTGGAGGGCGGCGTGATGTCTTGCAGCTCTACGCGGTTCACCTTGACGCCCCACTTGTTGGTGGCATCGTCGAGCACGGCGCGCAGCTTGGTGTTGATGGTGTCGCGCGAGGTGAGCGTTTCGTCGAGTTCGAGTTCGCCAATGATGTTGCGCAGCGTGGTTTGCGTGAGCTTTTCGATGGCGTTGGGCAGGTTGTTGATTTCATAGACTGCCTTGAAGGGGTCAACGATTTGGAAGTAGAGCAGGGCGTTGATCTCCGTCTGCACATTGTCCTTGGTGATAACATTTTGTTTGTCGAAGTCGTACACCTGTTCGCGCAAGTCGATGCTGTCGCTATAGATGTAGCGGCGGTTGCGCATCACGACAATTTGCTTGGCGCTGTCAATGAAGGGGATGATGACGTTGATGCCCGGTTGCAGTGTGGCGTGATAGCGTCCGAGGCGCTCAATGATTTTAGTTTCTGATTGAGGAATGATGACCAGCGACTTCACGGCCAGGATGATCACCAAAAGAAGGAGTGCTCCAAGTAGGTAAAGCATAGTTGTAGATTTTATGGATTAGTAAATGTGTATGTTTATTTCTTTGCCGACACGGTGACGATGAGGCTGTCGCGGGCGGTGATGACTACGCGCGTGCCTTTTTCTATGGCCGAGCCGTCGGTGCTCAGTGCCTTCCAGTCGTCGCCGTCGAGGGCTACGCGGCCGTATCCGTTTTCAGGAATGTCTTCACTCACGGTGCCTTCGCGGCCAATGATGGCGTCGGCATTGCTGGCTGGGGGTATTTCGCCAGTGGTGTGGAGGTAGCGCACGGCGATGGGACGCACCAGAAAAATGGCAGCGGCCGAGGCCAGCGTGAAAATGCCTATCTGCCATAGCAGGTCGAGCCCTACGAAGGTGAAGGGAATGGCTGCAAGGGCGCCAAAGGCGAAGCAGAGCATGAAGAAACCGCCAGTGGTGAGTTCGAAAATCACGCAGATGGTCATTACAATGGCCCAAAAAGTCCAGAGGTTGTTTACGATGTAATCGATCATGGTTTTTAGTTTTTGTTTGATTGTGGTGCAAAAATATAACTTTGGCGAAAAATGGAGCGTAAACTGCCGTAAACTCATGTAAACTCGTGTAAACCGAAGTTGTAAGTATCTGATAATCTGCAAGGAGCTTGTTTCTTATGGAAGAGGTGGTTATCTTTGTTTGCAGCAGCCTTGGGCGAAAAAAGCGGGGAGAAGTTTTGTTTGCGTGGCTTTGAACTAAAATTTTTATTAACTTCGCCCTCGTAAAATAATGTGCAAAACGAAATTTCTAATGGCTCGTCTGTTTTTTCTTTTGGCTCAAGTGGTGCTCCTTTCTTGGGGGATGGTAATGACTTCGTGCAGTTCTTCCTCGCCCGACGAAGTGGAGATGGCTGCGCGTCTGGCCGACGATCATCCTCAACTGGCGCTCGAGCTGCTACGAGTGGCTCAGCCCAGAATGGCCGAGGCCGACACGGCTGCTCTGAGCCGTTTTTCGCTAATTGCCGACCGTGCGCTGCGCAGTGCTGCATGTCAGGAAGCGGCCGACAGCCTTGAAATAATCTTACAAAAGGAAGATGGGCAATATGCTGATGCTCTGGCTTATGCCGTAGAGGCCCTGCGCCAGCAGCCTCACATGCGCTATACGGCAGCAGCGCAGCCAACGAGAAAAGGTGACCTCAAAGAAACGACCGCTAAAACCTCGCAGGAAGAAAAAGACACCCAAAGCCGCGATTTGCTTTTGGGAGGTTTGTTCGTTTTTTTGCTCATTGCAGCCTCTGGCATAGCCTTTCAAATTTACGACCGACGCAAAAATCTCATCATTCAGGAGCAACGCTCTGCCTTTCGTCGTCAGCAGCGCGATTTTGAAATACATCGCGACAACTTAGAGATGCTCATAGAGAGCATGGGTGGCGAAGTGGAGCAACTGCGTGGCAGGTTGCGCCTGGCCGAGGAGCGTCGCGACGAACTAACGCGCGCCATGGAAGCCATAAACCGTCAGCGACAGGAGACTCTTGAGCGTGGCGACGACACACTGCGCCACTATCGACTCGTGGCTGCCCGCGCAGGCAGAATGGATGAAGAAGATTGGACCACGCTCCTGAACCTGGCCGATGCGCGACGGCCCGACTTTCAAGGCAAAATCAAAGCCGCTTATCCCAAATGCGACACTTCGGCGCTCCGCCTCTGCGCACTTACCATCTTGGGCTTCGACAATAATGAAATAGGTGCCCTCATGGACACCTATCGTCAGAAACTTTATAAAATGCGTACCCGTGTGAGCCGCCACATAGCGCGGCAGGGAGTGGGCAATGCCGACGAATTTGCCTCGCTTCTCGAGGATTATCTTCGGACATAGTTCGGGCCTGTGCCTGCCTGCTTCTTTCCTTCTTATTATATTAACTATCCTACGCTCCCACGGCTCTCATAATGTCGGCAAAGACACCGGCTGCGGTTACGTCGGCTCCTGCGCCATAGCCTTGTATGAGCATGGGGTGCTGGCGGTAGCGCTCGGTGGTTAGCAGTACCATATTGTTTGAGCCTTCGAGCCGCGCAAAGGGATGATGGTGTGTGATTTCTATGAGCCCCACTGTGCCGCGGCCCTCTTCGAAACGTGCTGCGTAACACCATCGTCGTCCGGATTGTTCGAGCGCCTTTCGCCTCTCTTCGAACTGGGCGTCGAGTTTGGGCAGCTCCAGCCAGAAATCTTCAAGGGTGCCTTGGAAGAGCTCGGGGGGCAAAAAAGTGTTGACTGCAATGTCGCTCGTGTTTAGCATATATCCGCTCTCTCTCGCCAGTATGGTGATTTTACGCACTACGTCGGTGCCGCTGAGGTCTATGCGCGGGTCGGGCTCGCTGTAGCCTTGCTCCACGGCCATGCGCACTGCCTGGCTCAGGGTTGTTTGGCTCGATAGAGTGGAGAAAATGAAATTGAGCGTGCCGCTTAGCACGGCCTCGATGCGGAGTATGTGGTCGCCGCTGGCTCGCAGGTCATTGATGGTGCCGATTACGGGAAGACCGGCGGCTACGTTGGTTTCGAAGAGAAATTTCACACTGCGCTGGCGGGCTGTGCGCTTGAGGGCAGCATAGTGATCATAGTCTGATGATGCGGCGGTCTTGTTGGCTGCCACAACGGCCACGTTGTTACTGAGCAGCTGGGCATAGTGACAGGATACTTCGGCGCTGGCCGTGCAGTCTACGAAAACGCTGTTGTATAGGTTCATCTCCTTGATTTGTCGCACCATGGTGTCAATACCGCCGGGGCTGGCGCTTTGGGCGAGCGCTGCTTCGTAGCCTTTTAGTTGTAGCCCATCGGGGTTATAGATGGCTGTGCGGCTGTTGGCAATTCCCACTACATTGACTTTGAGCGCGCGGTTACGTAGCAGTGCCTCGCGCTGGCTTTCGATTTGGCGCAGTAGGCTGCTGCCCACTGTGCCCGTGCCGCATAGAAAGACATTTATATCTTGGTGGGGGCTGAGGAAGAAACTGTCGTGGAGCAGGTTCATGGACTTGCGTAGTTGCGACTTTTCGACCACGAGCGAGATGTTGGTTTCGAGCGCGCTGACGGCGGCTGCATGTACGTTAATGCCGTTGCGACCCATGATGGTGAAGAGGCGCCCCATGATGCCTGGCACGTGGTTCATGCCTTCTCCCACGGCTGCCACGGTGGCCATGCCCTGTTGCAGGCGGGCTGGATACATGGCTCCGTCTTTAATTTCCTTGGCAAATTCCTGGTCGAGCTCTTGGCAGGCTCGCAGGGCGTCTTGTGGCGAGAGGCAGAGGGTGGTGCTGGTTTCGGACGAGGTCTGAGCCACCATGAATACGCTGATGTCGGCATTGGTAAGGGTGCCAAAGATGCGGCGGTTTACGCCGATGACACCCACCATTGACATGCCGCTGACGGTGACCATGCTGGTGTCGCCCACGCTCGATATGCCTCGGATGAGACTGCGCGAGGCGGGGGCGTCTTGGCAGATGACGCTACCGTGCCCTTCAGGGTTGAAAGTGTTTTTGACGTAGATGGGAATGTTTTTGGCGCGCACGGGGAAGATGGTGGGCGGATAGACCACCTTGGCGCCAAAGTTGCAGAGCTCGGTGGCCTCGGCATAGCTAAGGCTGGGGATGGTGTAGGCTGCGGGAACTTCTGTGGGGTCGGCCGTGAGGAATCCGTCGACATCTGTCCATATTTCGAGAGCCTCGGCATCGAGGGCTGCTGCAATGAGGGCAGCCGTGTAGTCGGAGCCGCCGCGGCCCAGGTTGGTGGTGACACCGCTCTGAGAATCGGTGGCAATGAAGCCTCCCGTCACTGCAATGCCTCTGACGCCCTCAAAAGTTTTCCTGATGAGGGCATTTGTTTGCTCGAAGTCTACCACTTGTTTGGCTCCCTCTTGTCGTGTTTTGATGAAGCAGCGTGCATCGAGATGAGTGGCTCCTGCTATGAGAGCGGTGCAGATGAGCGATGAAAGTCGTTCGCCATAGGCCACAATGGTGTCGGCCGTTTTGGGAGTGAGTTCCTGAATGAGGTATGCGCCGTGGAGTATGCTCGAAAGTTCATAGAACAGGCGGTCTATATGCTCGCTGAGCAGGGGCTGCTGCTCGGGGGCTATGACCTGGCGTATGATTTGGTGGTGGCGCAGCTTCATGGCTGCCACGCAGTCGCGATAGCTTTCGTCGCCGCGGGCGGCTGTTTGGGCGGTGGCAATGAGTTGATCGGTGATACCGCTGAGTGCCGATACGACGATGATGGTGGTGTCGGCGCCCTGGGCTGAGGTCTCGACAATGTGCCTGACGTGGGCAAGGCCTTGGGCCGTGCCCACCGATGTGCCACCGAATTTCAGAACTTTCATGAGAAGAGGCGTGGTGTTGTGTGGAATTTCTTTATTTCTGATAGTCTGTTGCTGCGCGGCTTAGAGTTTCACTCGTTTTGTGGCTGCCTTCGATTCGTTTTGCAGGCGGTCGATGGCTGTGACTACGTAGTAATAGGGTGTGCGCCCGTCTTCGTAGGGCAGTTTGATGAAGTTTTGCCGGGTGATGCCTACGATGTGGCGCGGGTCGTTCAGGTCCTTTGCTTCGTGCTTGCTCCTGAAACGATATACAACGTATTGCTTGGCTTTGTCCATCTCGGACTTTCCTTTTGGCGCGGTCCAAAAGAGATAATATCCGTCGGGCATCCAAATGGCCTTGAGGCTGCGCACTTTCTTTGGGGCTTTTGAGTCGATGAAGGGCATGGATGGTTGCAGCGCCGGTGTGGTCTGATAGGTTTGCTGGAGTGCTGTGGCGTAGCCGCCCTCATCGCGCACCACGGCGGCGCTATACCACAGGCAGCTGCCTGCAATGCCGGGCAGGGTGCGTTGCAGTCGGAATTTTTCGGGCATTTGGTTCTGCGATGGATTTCGCAGGTCGGCAGCGCGCACGGTGCGCTCTACGTCCTGGCCTATGACCAGCGGGCGGCGTGAGCAGTAGCGTGACCACCAGTGGATGAGTTCATCGTAGTCGGCTGCTTTATGGCCTATTTCCCAATAGATTTGGGGCACGTTGTAGTCAACCCATCCGTTGTTTACCCATAGCAGCACGTCGGCATAGAGTTGGTCGTAGTTTTGCAGCCCGCTGGTTTTGCTGCCCACGATGGGGGAGCCTTCTTGGGCATTGTGGTAGATGCCGAAGGGCGACACGCCGAACTTGACCCAAGGTTTGACCCTGTGTATGGTTTCGTGGAGTTCCTTGATGAGCAGGTTCACGTTGTATCGGCGCCAGTCGTCTTTGTTGTTGATTGCATTTTTGTGGGAGCGATAGGTGTTGTCGTCGGGGATGGAAAGGCCGCTGACGGGATAGGGGTAGAAGTAGTCGTCGATGTGTAGGCCGTCTATGTCGTAGCGCCTGGTGATGTCGGCGGCAATTTTGCAGATGTATTGTCGGTTGTCGGGCAGGCCGGGGTCGAAGAGCAGCAGGCCGTCGTATGAGAAGAAGCGCTCGGGGTTTTGCACGTAGGGATGTTTTGCCGAAAGTTCTGTGGTGCCTTTTGTTTTGGCTCGGTAGGGGTTTATCCATGCGTGGATTTCCATGCCGCGCTGGTGGCATTGTTCCACCATCCATGCCAGGGGGTCCCAATAGGGTTCAGGCGCCTTGCCTTGCTGCCCTGTGAGGTAGCGACTCCAGGGCTCGTAGGAGCTTTCGTAGAGGGCGTCGGCCTCTACGCGCACTTGGAATATGATGGTGTTGACGTGGCACTGGGCCAGTTTGTTGAGCTGGTTGGTGAGGTTTTGTTGCATTTTGTCGCGCCCCATGCCTTGAAACTGTCCGTTGACGGCTTGAATCCATGCGCCTCTGAATTCGCGCTTGGGATAGTTGTTGAGGGGAAGTTCGACTTGGGCCTTGACGGCGGTTGTGGCCATGAAGAGGATGAGGCTCAGCAGGAGGTTTTTTCTCATGTGAAGGGACGGGTTAAGATGTGATGGTTTTCGGGAGGAAACCTGTGTGATAAGAATGGTTTCTCTCGGGCTGGTAGTTTGAAGAGTTGAGCCAACTGTTGAAAATGTTGAGCCAATTCTTTGCTGACGGTTCGGCAGCTATTTTGAGCGGAATGCGGCTTCAAGGCAGTGGTGTGACGCCTTTTTTGAGGATGATGTTGCCATATTTTGCCGTTTCGCCGGTGACGACAACGGCAAAGGCTTTTCGTGTGCGCTCATAGAAGTCGAAGCGCTCGAGTCGGTCCACGCTTTTTATGTGGGGGTTGGTTTGACGGACGGCTTCCATGTAGCTTTCTTCCACGGCGGGGTCGAGCGTGTCGCCCTCGACGGGAGCCATCATGATGAGGGGGTGGGGCACGTAGCTGTCGAGCTCGAAGAGGGGAAGAATGGCGCGAAGCAAATCGGCCACCTTCAGGCCGTCGGCGCGAAGAACGTTCGTGTTGAACGATGCCGCAGGAAAGTGGGCATCGCTCAACACTATTTCGTCGCCATGTCCCATGCTGCAAAGAATTTTGAGCAGTTCGGGACTGATGAGAGGGGATATACCTTTCAGCATATTAGGCACACATGAACATGATGATGGCCTGAGCAAAGAGAATGCGCAAGAACATCGAAAGCGGATAGACGGTAGAGTAGCCCACGCTGGGCGCATCGTTGCCAGCCGTTTGGTTGGCGTAGCCCAGTGCGGGAGGGTCGGTGTTCGATCCGGCGATGAGGCCCATCAGAGTGAAGTAATTAAACTTGTAGACCTTTCGTGCAATTGTTCCCATGATGAGAATGGGAATGATTGTGATGAGAAAGCCTGTCCACACGTAGATAAGGCCATCGCCCTGCGACACGGTGTGCCAGAACGTAGCACCTGCCTTCACGCCCACGGCTGCCAAGAAAATGGACAGTCCCAGTTCGCGGATGAACATGTTGGCACCACTTGTCATGTATGTATTGATGTGGAATTTATAGCTGTAGGCTCCGATAAGGATGGCGATAATCAGCGGTCCGCCAGCTAGTCCAAGTTTCATAGGCACCGACATGCCTGGGAAAGTGAAGGGAATGCTTCCGAAGATGATACCCAAGAAAATTCCAAGGAACACCGGACCAATGTTGGGGTGGTCGAGGCGTTTCAAACTGTTTCCCAAAATGCTTTCTACGCGCTTCACGGCATCGGCCTCGCCCACCACGAGCACGCGGTCGCCCGTTTGCAGGCGCAGCGAGCGGTCGGCAAAGAGCTCCATGCCCTGGCGGGTGATGCGCGTCACGTTGACACCATAAACGGAGCTGAAGTGCATTTGGCCCAGTGTCTTGCCATTGATGTTGCTCTGTGTGACGAGTATGCGGCGGCTGATGATGGGTGCCTTTTCTTCTTTCCAGTCGAAGTTGGGCACTTCTTCGCCGATGAGGGCGCCCACGGCCTCGACATCGTCTTCGGCGCAGGTGATGCCCAGCAGGTCGCCATAGCCCACAATGGTGTCGTAGGCTGGCGAAACAAATTCGCCATCTTTCTGCATGCGGGTGCATACGAAAGTGCGGCCCAAGAACTCTCTCACTTGCGAGAGCTGCTTGCCGTCAATGCTGTGGTTGGTCACCTTGAGTGTCATGCGGTGGGGCTTGGCGTGGGGGTTCTCTTCTTGCTGACGGCGAATGGCCTCGGCCTCGTCGCTGAGCGAGATGCGACAGAGGAAGCGAATGAGGATGGTGGCTCCGATGATGCCCAACACGCCCAGGGGATAGGCGCAGGCATAGCCCGAGGCAATGTTCATGCCGCCCATGTCGAGCCCGGGTATGGACTTGATGGCCTCTTGTGCGGCACCAAGACCCGGTGTGTTAGTCACGGCGCCATAGAGCACTCCCACCATCATAGGGAGGTCTTTGGCATCGCCGCGCGAGGCAAACACAAGGTAGTAGAGTCCCAGCATGACGGCTACATTGAGCACCACGATGCCAATGGCAATGTAGTTCATCTGCAGGCCTCCGCCTTGGCGGAATGAGTGGAAAAAACTGGGGCCCACTTGCAGGCCTATGCAATAGACGAAGAGTATGAGCCCAAAGTCTTGCATGAAGTTCATCACCTGGGCAGGGGCTGCACCGCCGCCGTCGGGATCGGCAATGCCGCTGTAGAAGTAGATGTGGCCCACCAGAATGCCTACGAAAAGCACGAAAGTGGCGCCAAGCGAAATGCCGCCAAACTTCACCTTGCCTAAGGCCATGCCTAAGGCTATGACTACTGCAAAGAGGCACATGATGTGCCCAATAGAGCTGGTTTCTGTGATAAGTTTTGCTAGAAAATCCATTTTTGTTATGTATCTGTGAAAGTCTTGTATTGTTGTGTTTCAGAATGTGTGTACGGGGTGTGCCTTTGCTATTGCTGGGCCATTTCCACGAACTTGTCGAGCGCTGCCTGCAGTCCGTTCAGGTCTTTTCCGCCGGCTGTGGCAAAGTGGGGCGCACCGCCTCCGCCGCCCTTGATGAGCTTTGCAGCCTCGCGCACCAGATTGCCGGCATGAAGGTGTCTTTGCTCCACCAAATTCTTGCTTATCATCACGGTGATCAGGGGCTTGTCTTCGAAGCAGGTGCCCAGGGCTATGAGCATATTCTCTGGCTGCTGGGCCGATATTTGGAAGGCAAGGTCCTTTGCCATTTCGGGAGTGACGTCGGATTGGAGAATGCCCGCGATGACCTTCAGTTCGCCCCGCTCTTCGGCATGTTCGATCATGGCCTTGCAGAGACGTGACGTCTGCTCCTTCATGAATCCTTCTACCTGTTTGTGCAGGCCGGCATTCTCACTGATGGTTTTCTCAATGGCGCTGCGCAGGTCTTTGGCTCCTACGAAGAGGTTGTGAATAGCATCGACCATGTCTTGCTGCAAATACATGGCCTCTTCGGCCACTTCGCCGGTGATGGCCTCGATGCGGCGCACTCCGGCTGCTACGCTGCTTTCTGAAAGTATGCGGAACAAGCCGATGCGACCCGTAGAGCGGGCATGACATCCGCCGCAGAATTCTACGCTATTGCCAAACTTCACGACACGCACTTTGTCGCCATATTTTTCGCCGAACAGGGCGATGGCCCCCATCTTTTCGGCTTCGGCAATGGGGAGGTCGCGGAAGTCTTCGAGCGGCATGTCTTCGCGAATGCGGCGGTTGACGATGCGCTCCACCTGGCGCAGTTCCTCGGGGGTGACCTTCTGAAAGTGGGAAAAGTCGAAACGCAGGTATTTGGGTGTAACGAGCGAACCTTTTTGCTCCACATGGGTGCCGAGCACTTCGCGCAGGGCTTGGTCGAGCAAGTGGGTGGCCGTGTGGTTGGCTTCGCTGGCGCGGCGTGCGCTTGCATCGACAATGGCGGTGAAGGTGGCCTGCGGATTCTTTGGCATTTGTTTGCAGAGGTGTACGTTCACGCCATTTTCGTGTTTAGTGTCGAAAATCTCAATGCTTTCTTCGGCATTTTTCAGTACGCCCTGGTCGCCCACCTGGCCTCCCATTTCGGCATAGAAGGGCGTGCGGTCGAGCACGAGTTGGAAGTATTGTTGTTTCTTTTCCTGCACGGGGCGATAGCGCAAAATGTGGCATTCTTCCTGTGTGGTGTCCCAGCCGTCGAAGTGGCTCTCGCCGCTCATGAGCTCCACCCAGTCGCCTCTTTCAACGCTGGCTGCTCCACGAGCTCGCTCCTTTTGTTTCTCCATTTCGATGTGGAAGGTGGCTTCGTCGACATTGAGTCCGTTTTCCTGACAAATGAGTTGAGTGAGGTCGAGGGGGAAGCCAAAAGTGTCGAACAGGGTGAAGGCTCGCTCGCCGCTCAGGGTGGTTTCGCCGCGTTGCTTGGTGTCGGCTATGTCTTGCTCGAGCATGGCAATTCCCGTAGACAATGTGCGAAGGAACGATTCCTCTTCTTCGCGCATCACTTTGGTGATGAGTTGTTCCTGTGCCTTGAGCTCAGGATAGGCCTCGCCCATTTCGTCGACCAGTGTGGGCACGAGTTTATACATGAAGGCATCGTTTTGCTCCAGATAGGTATAAGCATAGCGCACGGCGCGGCGCAGAATGCGGCGAATCACGTAACCGGCCTTGGCGTTAGAGGGCAGCTGCCCGTCGGCAATGCTGAAGGCTATGGCGCGCAAGTGGTCGGCAATTACCCGCATGGCCACATCGGTAGCTTCGCTCTTGCCGTAGGCTTTGCCCGAAAGGTTTTCTATTTGGTGAATGATGGGCTGGAATACGTCGGTGTCGTAGTTGGAATGCTTGCCCTGCATTACCATGCAGAGGCGTTCGAATCCCATACCTGTGTCGATGACACGTTTGGGGAGTGCCTCAAGCGAACCATCGGCCTTGCGGTTGTATTGCATGAAGACGAGGTTCCAAATTTCGATGACTTGCGGATTGTCTTTGTTCACGAGTTCACGGCCGGGTGTCTTGGCCTTTTCCTCCTCGGAGCGCAGGTCTATGTGTATTTCGGAGCAGGGGCCGCAAGGGCCTGTGTCGCCCATTTCCCAAAAGTTGTCGTGCTTGTTGCCGTTCACAATGTGGTCGGCTGCGAAGTGTTTGCCCCATACGGCAGCTGCCTCGTCGTCGCGAGTGAGCCCTTCGTCGGCCGAGCCTTCAAACACGGTGACGTATAGGTTGCGCTGGTCTATTTTAAGCACGTTCACCAGAAAGTCGAATGCCATGTCAATGGCCTCTTCCTTGAAATAGTCGCCGAAACTCCAGTTGCCCAGCATTTCGAACATGGTGTGGTGATAGGTGTCGCGACCCACCTCTTCAAGGTCGTTGTGTTTGCCGCTCACTCGCAGGCATTTCTGCGAGTCGGTCTGTCTGCGGCTCTTGGGCTCGGCATTGCCCAGGATGATGTCCTTAAACTGGTTCATGCCGGCATTGGTGAACATGAGGGTGGGGTCGTTTTTTATAACCATGGGAGCGCTTGGCACAACCAGATGGCCATGCTGCTCAAAGTAACGTTTGTACGCCTCGCGTATTTCGTTGGCTGTCATCATTATTTTTCGTTTTTTGTATTGTTTTTTTCTTCAAGGCGCAAAGTTAGTAAAAACTTCGCACAAAGAGCGATGTTTGGGTCGCATATAAATCTATGTGGAATGCGTGTTTCACTGGCCTCGTGGAGTATGGACAAGCAGAAGGCGCTCGCTACGATGTTTGTTAGCGGGCGCCTTCAAGTGTGATGGTGGGTTGGTGTTGGAATTATTTTTTGATTTTCACACCATTGAGTATGAAAATACCTTTTTTCGGCATCTTGTGGAGCCGACGTCCCTGTAGGTCGTAGAGTCCTTGGCGCACAGGTTGTGCCTTGATGGTGCCGATTCCTGTGGGGTCGTTGGTGTAATGCAGTTTATAGGTGGTGCCATCGGGTTGCACTTCGGCCTTTAAGAGTTGGTAGCCGTCGAAGGTGGGCATCATGGGGTTGTCGAGCTGACTGTTGGGGCAACTGTAGGTGAATGTGCCCAGATTGCCGCCGTCTTGGTCGGTGCACTCATAGGTTAGCACGGTTACAGGGATGAGACGCCAGCCCGTTCCCTGCGGTCGAATGGCACTTTCGCTCGATGCGATGGTGCCGCCGTTCGAAGGGCCGGTTTTGTCGATGGGGTAGTATGTCAGGTTGTTCGACGACTTGATGGTGAAGTCGCCTTCACTGGGCATGTAGGTGAGGGTAATCATTTCGTTTGTTGTGCCCACCAAGTTTCCCAATCGGCCTGTAGCATTGGCGGCAGGAGGGCCAATGTAGCGCGATGAGGCTACGTTTTGAATGCGCATTTTGGCGGAGTAGCCGTCGATGAAGCCTATGTTGCGAATAATCCAGGCATCGTTGGCCCACGGGTCGTCGGAGTGGGTGAGGTAGGTGTTGCCTCGCACATCGACTATGGCTATGTTTTCGAAAGCCTCCACAGTGTTTACAAAGCGATAGGTGTTTGAACGTATTGGAAACCACATGCTGGCTTTGGTTGCGGCCAGGGCTTCGGCTAATTGGTCGTCTGAAGCCGCGGTCTCGTTGGCTATGAGTTGGCGCAGAGTTGCTGTTTCGGTTGCGCCAAAGGCTCCAGGCACATCGAGTGTTGAGTCGGCATAGGTCTGGGCATGCGAGAGCAGGGCGCGTGCTTCTGCAATGATTTCGCTGCGGCTGGCCCCCGATGTTTCAAACTGCGGCGTAAACTTCCAATATCCGCCTTGTCCGTCGGCAGGGTTGCCATATAGGTTTACGGCATAGTTCATGGCGCAGTTCATCCACAGGTTGCTGTAGCTGTCGCCGCGCATGGTGTAGTAATAGTTGTCGCCGCTCTTGCCGAATCCGTTGTCGGCCAGAATGAAATTGTAGTGTTTTGCCGTTTCGTCGTAGCTCCACCGTCCGCCGGTGCCAGCAGCCGAAGCTTGCGCCTTCACTGAGCCATTCGGTTTTGCTTTGCAAACGAGGGCATATTTCTGCGAGCCGTTGGGGTCGGGTTCGAAGGCCCATAGCTGGTAGTCGTGGTTCGATGCGTTTTCTGCTGCCGAGGGCCCCGTCCAGAGCATGCCGGCCGTGGCACCTTTGCTGGCATATTCCGTAAGCAAAGACGAGCTACTCGTAAGTAGCTCGATGCATCTGCCTTCGCGGGTTCCGGTGGTGGCGATGGAAGATATTTTGTAGTAGTATTTTTGTGCCTCTGTTGAGCTGCGTGGCAACACCACCTCAGAGGTGGCTTTCGGCTCGGCACCTTCGTATTCAATGTATTGCGGATGGTAGTTGTAGCCTGCCATGCGCAAGAAGGTGGTGTCTTGTTTCATGCGTTCCACAAATTGGCTGAAGTTCTTGCGCCCTTGTGGTGTCCAGCCAGTTTCGGCTATGCCCATGAGGCGTGGCAGGGCAAGGTGTTCCAGATGGGCAGTGTCTGACACGTGCTCACACCAGAAAGTTCCTTGCACTCCGTAGTAGAAGGGTTGCTTGTCAGCGGCAACGTTGTTGGGAATGGGCAGGTAGTTGTACATCTTTTGCAGGTTGTCCACGCCCTGTCCGGCGCCATAGTCGAGCGAGTTTGCCTTGCGGTTAATGTAGTAGCAGCCGTCGGTGCCATAGTTGGTGATGATGGCATTGAGGCCCAGGTCGGCAGCCTTTGCCGCGCCCGATTGGCAGGGTTGCCAGCAATAGATGGTGGCTTCCGACTGCTTGATGAGTTCGGTGTTGGCTCCGCCGGCTGTGATGGCTTCGTTCCATACGGCAATGCGTTTGCCAAGAGTGCGAAGGTGCTCGGCAATGATTTTCGTGAATCGGCTCTGCAGTTGAGAATAGTTTGTCATGCCCTCGGCGTTGTAGAGCGCACGGCATTCGGCATTGTTCTGCCATGCAGTGGTGGGCGTTTCGTCGCCTCCCACGTGGAACACTTCGCCGGGGAAGAGGGGGGCAATCTCGGTCAGGATGTCTTTGGCAAACTGTATGGCGCCCTCGTTGGCCACATTGAGAACGTCGGTCGATATGCCGCCCGTCACCCACACACTGTGGCTGCCACCGGGGTTGCAGCTATATTCCGGGTAGGCGGCAATGGCAGCGGCCAGGTGGCCGGGCATTTCTATCTCGGGCACAATGGTGATGTGCAGCTTTTGTGCATAGGCCACTACGTCCTTAATTTCCTCTTGAGTATAGAAGTAGGGACCATATTTCTTGTTGGTCCAATACTGTCCGTAGCGCATGTCGGTGTTGAACGAGTTGTCGCGCACGGAGGCCACTGTTGTGAGCTTGGGATATTTCTTGATTTCTACACGCCAGCCCTGGTCGTCAGTGAGGTGCCAGTGGAAGGTGTTCATTTTGTAGAGTGCCATGAGGCGTAAAAACTTTTTCACCTCGGCCACAGTAAAGAAGTGGCGACTCACGTCTAGCATGAATCCACGATATTTGAAACGTGGAGCGTCTTCGATAGTGACCAATGGGAGGGAATAGGTTTCACCTGCTCTGAGCACTCCGGCTGCCACGTTGGCCGGGAGCATTTTCTTGAGGCTCTGAAAGGCATAGAACAGTCCGGCAGCTGTGCTGGCCTGAATGCTGATGCCCGTATTGGCTATGGTGAGCTTGTAGCCTTCGTCGTCAAGGGCTGTCGCTGGTTTAGAAATGCTGATGGTGGCTTCGGTTGCTGCCGTGCCTGTTTGCAGGCCAGTAGCCTTTGTGAGCTCGTCTGCAAAAGCTTCGACTTCGGACTGCTGGTCTTGATCAAGCCCCTCGCTCGAAAACGTCACGGTCTGAGGCAACGTAAACTGCCCAGAGCGGGTAGTCATTGTTTTGGGCCACGGAGTGAGATTGGGAGTTTGTGCCCATGAGGTAATGCTCATGAGTGCTAACGCAAGGAAAAGATGTAACGTCTTTTTCATGGTAATTGTCTGTTTTATTTACAATACTCTGTTAATTCTAACGTAATCGTTTGAAAATGAAGGAGTTAATTAACGTAATATAACTAATAAAATTTGGTTAAGTGGC
>CADBQP010000011.1 GCA_902796835.1 uncultured Bacteroidales bacterium | reverse complement strand
ATATAAGAATCAATTCCCATCTGTTTCAAAAGATGTTCTGAAACAGCATGAGAGGTTACGTGAAGAGTTTGAAAATCATATCGATAGAAAGCCAATTGGATTCACATAATAACAACAAGAGAAAAATAGGATAAAACTATTAGCTATCGCATTCTTCACATTTGTTATGTGATAATAATGAGATGTAATAAAACGTTATAAGAATGAAGATATCAGAGATATGAGATTACCAATAAATATTGAAGAGCTACTCAGTGGACGTGCAGTAGAAGGAGATCGTCTGGAGTATAAAACGGGATGGAATCCCGATGCCATATATCGAACTATCTGCGCTTTTGCAAATGATTTCGACGAGACGGGTGGTGGATATATTGTGGTTGGTGTTCAAGAAGAGAAAGGTCGTGCAATTCGTCCTGTGATAGGTGTCAATCCTGACCAAATAGAGCCTATAGAAAAGGAGATGGTGGGCTATAACAATCTGATTCGCCCTTATTATCAACCTCGCCTTTATATTGAGGAAGTAGATGGAAAAACAATCCTAATTCTAAAGGTTTCGCCAGGTGAGCGTCGTCCATACAAAGTGCCAGACCAAATTACGGCGAAGCAGAAAACGTACAACTACTACATCCGCTATAATAGCAGTAGTATTGTTCCCAAGGATGAATATGAACGGGAACTGATAAACCTTGCTAACCGTATGCCATTCGATGACCGTGGCAACGACGATATAAAACTGACGGACATATCGCCGTTGCTCTTACATGATTATCTAGTAAAGGTAAAGAGTAGTCTTGCAGACATTTCCTTGACAGACCACATGGAGGAGGCGCTGGAGCAGATGGACTTGTTAGAGCCTACACCAGAAGGAAAGCGTATTAAAAATGTGGCAGCTATGATGTTTTCTGAGCGTCCTGACCATTTTTTCCGACAGGCGCAAGTGGATATTGTACTATTTCCTGAAGGGCGTGAGAAGAATCCCAACAACTTAATTGAGGTAGAACCTATCAAAGGAAGCGTACCTACCATGATAAAGGAAACGCTCAGTTACCTGCGTACCAACGTCATCAAAAAGCAGATAGTTAAGCCCAAGGATAGAGCTGAATCATATATATTCTACAACTATCCGTATCAGGCTTTGGAAGAAGCTGTTGTGAATAGTCTTTATCATCGCGATTGGACGATTCAAGAGCCTGTAGAGATAACCATTGAGCCTGAACGTATTTCAATACTGAGTTTCTCTGGTCCAAACCATACGATACCGATGGAAGCTGTTCGCATAGGTCAGTCGCTTCGTTCGCGCCGTTACCGTAATCGTAGGCTAGGTGAGTTCCTAAAAGAACTGGATCTTACAGAAGGAAGGGCTACAGGCATACCGACCATACAAGAAGAACTACGCGATAACGGTTCGCCACAAGCCACTATTGAGACGGATGAAGAAAGAACTTACTTCTTGATAGACATTCCATGTCATCCTGATTTCGTTGTAGATAAGGTCATTTTGAACAGAGATGGCGTAAAAGATGGCGTAAAAGATGGCGTAAAAGAATTGTCTGAAATCCAGAAGATTATTATTTCGGAGATACAAAAACTTCCGAGTATTACGACAAGTGAATTAGCGCAAAAGATAGATGTCAAGTTTCGTACACTTCAGCGATATATCTCTCAACTCCAGTCATTAGGTGTTCTAGCCCGTGAAGGAGGTCGCAAAGAAGGTCATTGGGTGATAAAAAAAGATATGTAAACATGAAGTATATGGCATATAAGAAATGAAAGATATGTAACCTCAACAAATCTTCAATCCATCATCTATGCTACAGTTTTACTTTGAGACTACAAATATTCAGATATGAGTAAGTTAATATATTATATCGGTGCAGGGGCGAGTTATGGACGAAAGGAGGCTCGTGAAATACTTGACGAAGGAACGGAAAAAGAGAGATTAATTGTTCGTGAAGGTTTACCTATCGTGAACGAAATTGCAAAAAGTCTACTTACGTTCAAAGAGGCCGTAGAAAATGCACCAATAGAATCAGAACGTCTTTATACGTTCATGGATATGTATCAAACAGAGGGGTCAAACATCAACCGCGTACGAACAGAATTACTCAGAGATGTAGAGCATTTATACAAGGCTACAAAGGAGCATGCGACGATTGATACATACGCAAAGAAACTGTTCTTAACTAGGAGACACAATGATTTCAAATGTCTAAAGAATGTTCTGAGTGCTTTTTTTGTGTGGGCTCAATTAGAAGGTGAGCCAGATCAAAGATATGATACTTTTCTAGCAAATATCTTGCAGATGAACAACCTCTATTTCCCTAAGGATATAAGTGTTATTTCTTGGAATTATGACTCACAGTTTGAAATTGTTTATCGGTATTATAGTGTAAATGGTTCTCTTCCAATATACGAAAAGATTGTAGATGAAGACTTCCCTCCATTGAAAGATTGTGGAAAGATTTTTAAGGTAAATGGTTCTGCCAATTTTGGTGATTTCAATATGGTTGATTCCATCATTAGAGACATTGATGTAAAACCAATTATTCAACTGATTGAATACTATGGGCATCTGAATGCAGATACTTCTGGGATGGGATTCCAATTCCATTCTCATTTGTCTTTTGCTTGGGAGATTTCAGAAAAACAAAATCAATTAATGGAGATTATCAAGCAGACAACAGTGGACACTGAGTCAATTGTTGTAATTGGTTATTCTTTCCCCTATTTCAATAGAGAAATTGATAGAGCCATATTTGCTGGAATGCCTAATTTGAAGACTATATATGTACAAGATCCAAATCCCGATGCTGTTGAGCCATCATTGAGAGCAGTATTACCTGAATCATGTAAAGTAAAAATTGAGCATCAAAAGGATTGTTCTCAATTCTACTTGCCAAGAGAACTATAATTATTTGGTAGCTTGGATACTTAAATCCGCGACCAGTTTAAGAATGTTAAAAACGTTAAATAATTATCTTTTCCGTTACCTTCAAGGTCTGCGTCATCACTTTTCTACCGTTTTATACGCAATTTATTGATATAAAACGAATTGCAAATACTCTGGTTAGTTTTTGAGAAGATAGAATGTTTTACTTAAATACAAAGACAAATACCGAACAAGATACACATTACTATGACCTCAACGGGGAAAATGCCGATACTATAAAAGGGTATCGAACTGTTAAATTTTATTTTTTCAAAAAGAATCACTTTTTCTGTTACTACTGGAGTTGGCAGGGTGTTTTTTAAGAGTGAAAAGTCGCGAAAAGTTGACAGCTATTTTTCGCATGCCGTATCTTTGCATCGCCACTCGGAAATAACAGACTCGCAGCCCATGGATCAGGCAAGCCTGGCGAGGAATGGATTGACGAAGCGGCAAAAGATTTCGAAATCTAAAAAAACTATTTATTAAAAATTTATTTATTAACCCTTTAAATTATTATTTGATATGCTAAAAATGTTTATCCGACCCAAAAAGAATCCTCAAACCGGTGAATTTCTCTACTACGGACAGCTTGCACCGGTGAGTCCCTTGATGCTCAGCGACATTACACAGAACATCAGCGCGGAGTGTACGGTAACTCCCCACGACGTGAAGGCAGTGCTCTCGGCTTTTGAAGAGCAGATATATCGTGCTCTGCGCGACGGTTGCTCTGTTCGATTCGGCGACCTGGGCAGCTTCCACCCCACTGTTTCGACCAAAGGTGTTGATTCGCCCGAACTGTTCCGCAAGGGACACGTGAAAGTGGTGCGCTGTCGTTTCTCGCCCAGTGCAAAGTTGCGCTTCGAGCTTTCCACCAAGAATCCTAACATGCATATTCAGGTGGATTCGCCTGAAGAAACCGCACAGGGGAGCGCTGAGCAAAACGGCTAAGCCTAAAAAGGGACGACACGAAATTGACGTGAAAAATTAGGAGTGAGGGACGTGCAGAATTTAAGTCGCACGTCCCCTTTTTTTCTATGTGCCTCACAGTTAGCTATCTTTCGAAAATTTTTAGTAATTTTGCACGGCAAAATATGCGTCTTTCGCATTTTTGTAACTTCAAATTGTATTCACGAACCACAACTTTTTAGGATTTGTCCCTTATAGGGCTTATGCCGAAAAAAGTTTTTATAGTATAAAAAATAAATTTCTTAAGTCAATGGCTATAGAAATCAAGAAGGTTAGCTCGCGCACTGAACTGAAGAAGTTCATCCGCTTCAACTACGAAATGTATAAGGACAACCCTTATTCCGTGCCCGACCTTTATGAGGACATGCTATCCACGTTTGACAGCCAGAAAAATCCTGCCTTCGAATTTTGTGAGGCCAACTACTTCTTGGCCTTCGATGGAAATAAGATTGTGGGGCGTGTGGCAGCCATCATCAACCACCGCGCCAACGAAACCTGGGGAAAACGTGCCGTGAGGTTTGGATGGATAGATTTTGTGGACGACATTGCAGTGAGCCGTGCCCTGATTGAAACAGTAAAGACATGGGGACGTGAGCGTGGCATGGAAACCATTGAAGGTCCGCTCGGGTTTACCGACATGGATGCCGAAGGTATGCTCATTGAGGGTTTCGACGAACTGTCGACCATGGCCACCATCTATAATTTCCCCTATTATCCGAAACACATGGAGCAGTTGGGATTTGAAAAGGCGGCCGACTGGGTGGAACGCAAAATATACATTCCGCCCACCGTGCCCGAAAAGCACCTGCGCATTGCCAACATCGTAGCTCAAAAATATGGGTTGCATGTACGTAAACTGAAAAGGCGCAAGGAAGCCTTCGAAAACAACACGGCACGCCGCATTTTCGAACTGATTAACGAGGCTTTTGCACCCTTGTTTGGATATAGCAGGATGACCGACCGCCAGATTGACCACTATGTGAAGACATTTATTCCCATTCTCGACCTTAGGATGGTGAGCATTGTGGAAGACAATGAGGGAGAAATAGTGGCCGCCGGTATTTCGATGCCATCAATGAGCCGTGCCCTGCAGCGGGCTAAGGGAAAGCTTTTTCCTCTGGGATGGTTCCACCTTCTCTCGGCTCTGAAATGGAAGCGCGACGAAATGCTCGACCTGCTTCTTATAGGCGTAAGGCCCGACTATCAGGGCAAGGGCGTCAATGCCCTGATTTTCGCCGATCTCATACCCGTATACAATCAATTAGGATTTAAATATGCCGAAAGCAACGTAGAACTTGAAGACAACGGCAAGGTGCAAAACCAATGGCAATACTTCGATTTGGTGCAGCACAAACGCCGCCGTTGCTTTGCCATGCCTCTCGAAACCACAGCGAGTAAGGACACTCCCAGTTCAAACTAACTGCCTACTAAAAAGAATTCATGCAATACAACGAAGACAGCATTCGCCACCTTGACGACATGGAACACATCCGCAGTCGTGCCGGTATGTATATTGGCCGACTGGGCGACGGCTCACATGCCGAAGACGGCATCTATGTGCTGATGAAGGAAACCATCGACAACAGCATTGACGAGTTTAATGCCGGATTTGGCAAGCGCATAGAAATTGATGTGGAAGATAACCGCACAGTAGCCATTCGCGACTACGGTCGAGGCATTCCCCTGGGAAAACTCATTGACGTGGTGTCGCAACTCAACACGGGAGGAAAATTCGACAACGACAGCTACACGGCAAGCGTGGGCCTCAACGGAGTGGGCCTGAAGGCCGTAAATGCCCTATCGAGCCACTTCACTGCCAGAGCCTTTGTGGACGGAAAAATGCGCGAGGTGATGTTTGAGAGAGGAAAGCTGGTATCGGACCAAAGCGACAAGACCACTGAGGAGAATGGCACCTACATATTTTTTGAGCCCGACCAAAGCCTTTTCATGGACTACAGATTTCATGGTGAGTTTATCAGCAACATGCTGCGAAACTATACCTATCTGAACACGGGACTCAACATCTACTATAACGGCCAGCGCATTGTGAGCCGCAACGGACTGGAAGACCTGCTCAACGACAACATGACCGAACAGAGTCTCTATCCCATTGTTCACCTGAAAGGCGAAGGCATAGAAATAGCCTTCACCCACACAGGACAATACGGCGAGGAGTATTACAGTTTTGTGAACGGGCAACATACCACACAGGGCGGCACCCACCAGAGTGCCTTCAAAGAACACATTGCCCGCACCATCAAAGAGTATTTTGGCAAGAACTTCGACGTGCAAGACGTAAGAAACGGACTGGTGGGAGCCATTGCCATTCGCGTCATTGAGCCCATGTTTGAGAGCCAGACAAAAATTAAGCTTGGCTCACTCACTATGGCCCCCGACAAAGACCGCAACGGAAAAACATTCCAGCTAAGCGGCGTAAGTGTGAACAAGTTTGTGGGCGACTTTATTAAAGAGCAGGTGGACAACTATCTGCATAAAAACCTGGATGTGGCCAACGTTATCCTACAAAAGATTCAGGAGAGCGAAAAGGAGAGAAAGGCCATAGCCGGAGTGACGAAGCTGGCTCGCGAACGCGCCAAAAAGGCTAATCTGCACAACCGCAAGCTGCGCGATTGCCGTGTGCACTACAACGACCCGGCTCCCAAACCCAAAAAAGGCGAAGAACTCAACGAAGAGAACGATCCGCGCAACCTAAGCAGCATATTCATTACTGAAGGCGATTCGGCCAGCGGAAGCATCACCAAAAGTCGCGACGTAAACACACAAGCCGTATTCTCACTGCGAGGGAAACCGCTCAACTGCTTTGGACTAACTAAAAAGGTGGTCTACGAAAACGAGGAGTTCAACCTTTTGCAGGCGGCCCTGAACATTGAAGATGGCCTCGACGGACTGCGCTACAACAAAGTGATTGTGGCCACCGATGCCGACGTAGACGGCATGCACATCAGGTTGCTGATGATTACCTTCTTCCTGCAATTCTTCCCCGACCTCATCAAAAAAGGTCACGTCTATATTTTGCAGACGCCCCTGTTCCGTGTGCGCAACAAGAAGAAAAAAACGCGCACTGCCGGCAAGGCAAAAACCGTGGGCGACAACAGCGCTGGCGCAGCCATACTAAAAAAGACTCAAAGTGCCGACCGCTCCGAATTTGAAACCGTATATTGCTACACCGAGGAAGAACGCCTTGAAGCCATTGAACGCCTCAGTCCTGACCCAGAAATTACGCGATTCAAAGGACTAGGCGAAATCTCGCCCGATGAATTCCGAAACTTCATAGGCCCCGAAATGAGGCTCGAACAAGTGACGCTGCACAAGAGCGACCAAGTGAAAGAACTCTTGGAATACTACATGGGAAAAAACACTATGGAACGTCAAAACTTCATAATAAACAACCTTGTGGTAGAAGAAGATCTGGCCGAAGAGGAAACCGAAGTAGCAAACGAATAGAGCACGGCTGAAAACCTATATTTTCAGAATCTTTCCCCATATTAGCCACATTATGGAACCAAAAAAGACTGCTATTTTCCCAGGGTCGTTCGACCCCTTTACAATAGGTCACGACAGCATTGTGCGCCGTGCACTGCCGCTTTTCGACAAGGTGGTGATTGCCGTGGGTATCAACGACAGCAAGCGTCCTCTCTATCCCACTGAGAAACGCGTGCATTTCATTGAGTCGCTCTACAAAGACGTGCCACAAATCGACGTAGTTAGCTACGACGACCTCACCATTGACCTGGCTCAGCGTGTGGGAGCACAATTCATCATTCGCGGCCTGCGCTCGGTGAAAGACTTTGAATATGAGCGCGATGTGGCAGCTATGAACAAGAAACTGGGCGGCGTTGAAACACTGCTCATGCTCACCGAACCGCAACATGCCAGCATTTCGTCGAGCGTGGTGCGCGAGCTCATCAGGTATGGACGCGACGTGAGCGAATTTCTGCCTAGACACAAGGAATAACACTTAATCATATATAAATATAAGCCCACTAATTTAATGAAAAGACATATACTCATAGCCCTCGTTGCAGCCATAGCCTCGGCTTTCGGCATTCACACGCAGGCTCAGCGAATGGACCGCAATAAAGACATTGACGTGCGACAACTGCAAAAAATCCAGATGGCGCAAGTCTACATATCTCAACTCTACGTCGACTCCTTGAGCCTCGAAAAAGTGACCGAGGATGCCATTCGCGGCATGATATCTAAGCTCGATCCCCACACTTCATATTCCGATCCTGAAGAAACCAACAAACTCAACGAGCCGCTCAGAGGGAACTTTGGCGGCATAGGGGTGCAGTTCAACATGCTCGACGACTCGCTCATTGTGATTGCCACCACTCCAAAAGGTCCCTGCGAAAAAGCCGGTATCCTGGCTGGCGACCGCATTATATCGGTGAACGGAGAAACCATTGCCGGAGTGAAGATGAGCCGCGACAGCATCATGAAGAAACTGCGCGGGCCTGAAGGCACCCTGGCCAAACTTCAAATTGTGCGCCATGGTGCAAAGAAGCCCCTACGCTTCAACATTGTGCGCGACCAGATTCCGATGCCTACGCTCGACGCATACTACATGCTCACTCCCACTATAGGCTACATCCATCTTGACCGCTTCGGGGCCACCAGCGCCAAGGAACTGCGCGAGGCCATCAAAAACCTGCAAAAGCAGGGCATGCAAGACCTCATCTTCGACCTTGAAGTGAACGGCGGCGGATACCTGGAAGCTGCCATCGACATAGCCAATGAATTCCTACAACCTGGAGATCTCATCGTCTTTACTGAAGGACGGGCACAACCCCGCAAGAACTTTTATGCACGCGGTGGCGGACACTTTCGAGAGGGTCGCCTCGTCATTCTGGTCGATGAGTTTTCGGCTTCAGCATCAGAAATCGTAAGCGGCGCCGTTCAAGACCATGACCGCGGCATCATTGTGGGCCGACGCTCGTTTGGAAAAGGACTCGTTCAGCAGCCCATAAACCTACCCGACGGTTAGATGATAAGACTCACCACCGCACACTATTATACGCCCTCGGGGCGCTGTATTCAAAAGCCCTATGAAAAGGGACATAAGGAAGATTACGAGAAGGACATGGAAAACCGCTATAACCATGGCGAGCTCACCTCGATAGACAGTATTCACCTCGATTCTACAAAAGTATATCGCACACTGCGCGAAGGGCGCATTGTTTATGGCGGCGGAGGCATTATGCCCGACCACTTTGTGCCGCTCGACACGACCAAGGTCACACCCTTCTTCTCAAAACTTCGCCGCACCGATGTCATTGTAAACGAAGTGCTGCGCTTTATCGACGTACACCGCCAAGACATAAGAAAACAATACCCAACCTTTGCCGATTTCAAGGAGAAATTCGAAGTACCTCAATCACTCATCGACACCATTGTCGCAAAAGCCAAGACAGACAAAAAGCTTGAGCCCAAAGACAGCGATGAGCTCAAGCGGACCATGCCCGACCTTCGATATAATCTCAAGGCACAAATAGCCTATAATCTGTGGGACAGAAATGAGTATTCGCGCTTTGCCAATGAGCGCAACGACATCGTGAAACGCGCCCTCGAACTGTTGCAAAATCCCTCATAAAGCAGGCCCAGAAAAACAGCATGCTCCAAAACCCCGACACACTTCACTCGGCCATTACTCTGCCCACCGACACTGCCACATCGGCATCTACCGCCGAAAACGCCAATCAAGGACAGTGGCTCACCGTGCGCAGAGTTTTGAGCTGGCTACCTCCCACAGCGAGTGAGTGGAAGCGCGACTCCATGGTGCAACGCTACTTTCCCAACCAACACATGGAGTGGTTGCCCGATGCCGAACCATACTTACCCATTGGGAAGTCGGAAGTCGACAACGTGGGACCTCTCGAACTAAAGGTGTTTAAGTCGAAAGCCCTGGGAGAATTGTCCACCGAAATCATGGAAGTGCCCTACCGTCCACAGGGAATAGGCGGCGATCCCGTGCCCTACCGCTTTCGCGACGACAACTTTGTGACGAGTACACTCATGCTCAGCTTTTTCTTGGCAGTGTGGGTTATTGCCCGTTCATGGCACTTCCTAAGAAATGCCACAAGAAACTTTTTCTTCGAATCAAAAGTGCGCGAAAACATGTTTACGGCGCGCACCGACCGCGAACTGCGCGGACAAATATTCCTCATCTTCGTAACGTGTTTCTTGCTTTCCATCCTTTTTCTGGGATATACGCAAACCCACCTGAAGGAGGTGTTCGTGCAGGTGTCGCCCTACATTATTTTGGGCACGGCCCTCGTGCTTTGCACAAGCTTCTATGGTCTGAAGGTTTTACTCTACATGATTGTGAACAACACACTCTTCGATAAACATCGCACATCGCAGTGGACAGATGCCTATATGCTCTACATTCTCTTCCTCGGACTGCTATTGCTGCCCATCACACTGCTCTTTGTGTTTTTCGACATTCCAATTGACAAAACGACTCTTTTTGTTGCATTTGTCTATCTTTTAGGCAAATTATTGCTCCTTTATAAGTGTTTGCGCATCTTTTTCTATAAAAAGGGAGGGTTTTTCCATTTAATTTTATACTTTTGCACGCTCGAAATAATTCCTGCGCTTGCCCTATGGCGAGTTTTAGTATATGTTAGTCAAATTTTGATAACCTATATTTAGGCAAAACCGAAAAAAAACATGATACGGAAGATTCTTGTATCGCAACCAGAACCTGCATCCGAGAAGAACCCTTACACCGAGCTGGAGAAAAAACACAACGTAAAGATTGTGTTTCGCCCGTTTATCAAAGTAGAAAGCGTTTCAACTCGAGAATTCAGAGACCAGCGAGTGCAAATACTCGACTATTCGGCCATCGTCTTCACCTCGAAACACGCTATTGACTTTTTTTTCAGAATGTGTAAGGAGTTGCGCATCAACATCCCCGATGACATGAAATACTTTGTCATCAGCGAAACCGTTTCGTACTACATTCAGCACTACGTGCAATATCGCAAGCGAAAGGTTTTCTGGGGCAAATCGGGCAAATGGGCGGACCTCTTGCCTGTCATCTTGAAGCACAAAGGAGAAAAATTCCTTATTCCACAAAACGACAAGCACAACACCGAAATTGAGCAAGACATGCAGTCGCATGACCTCAACTACACCACCTGCGTCATGTTCCGCACGGTGAGTGCCCCCTTCCAAGCCCACGAAATTTTCGATTTCGACATGGTAGTGCTCTTCCACCCCTCTGGACTTCAGGGTTTGCTCAGTTCCTTCAAAAACTTCGAACAGGGAGATTTGCGCATCGCCACCTTCGGCAACACGGCCGCTCAGGCCATCAGAAATGCCGGACTGCGCCTCGACCTGGCAGCCCCCAATCCTAAGGCTCCCAGCATGGCCTCTGCCATTGACCTTTATCTGCAAGAGCAAAATTCGGCAGCCGAAGTAGCACCTGCTGCCAAAAAACGCCCTAAAAAACGCGTGGCCAAAAAGGCAAAAGCCGAGGTTCCACAGCGCAGTCTCAAAGACATGAGCGCCGAGGAAATCTACAAGATGCGCAGCGAAGCTGCCAAGCGCGCTGCTGCCACACGAAAGGCAAAAGCCGAGGCTGAACGAAAGGCTGCAGAGCGACGCAAGGAAGCTGCCAAGCGCGCTGCTGCCACACGAAAGGCAAAAGCCGAAGAGGCACGCCTCAGGGCCGAAGAAGCACGCCTCAAGGCCGAAGAGGCCGAACGGCAGGCAGCCCTCAAGCGCAGCGAAGCTGCCAAGCGCGCTGCCGCCACACGAAAGGCAAAGGCTGAAGCCGCACGCAAACGCAGCGAAGCTGCCAAGAAAGGAGCCGCCACAAAGAGGGCAAAGGCCGAAGCTACTAAACGCGCTACACGGCAATAGAAATATTTAATCGCACTCATAAAAACAAGCCCCGAAATTTGCACACACACAGATTTCGGGGCTTTGCTATATCATCACGAAAGTGGCGCCCACAAGTTGCTTGGGTGCCACTTTCATACTTCTGAAATCACACCTGTAGGCTTAGAAGATGCTCCAAGCCACAGTGAGACCTGCCATGACGATACTTACCATCGACATAAGCTTAATGAGGATGTTGAGCGAAGGGCCGCTGGTGTCTTTGAAGGGGTCGCCCACAGTGTCGCCCACGATGGTAGCCTTATGGGCAAAGGAGCCCTTGCCGCCGAAGTTGCCTTCTTCTACATTCTTCTTTGCGTTGTCCCATGCTCCGCCGGCATTAGCCATAAACACAGCGAGGGTGAAACCGGCACACAGGCCGCCAACCAGCAGACCAAGCACACCAGCCACGCCAAGCACCAGGCCAACGGCAATGGGGATGACAATGGCGAGCACAGAAGGCACAATCATTTCGTGCTGAGCAGCGCGTGTAGATATTTCTACGCAGCGACCATAGTCGGGCGTTCCGGTACCTTCGAGAATGCCGGCAATTTCTTTGAACTGGCGGCGTACTTCGACCACCATTTTCTGAGCGGCACGGCCTACGGCCTCCATCGTCAGTCCGCAGAAAAGGAAAGCTGCCATGGCTCCGATGAAAGCTCCCACAAGCACACGTGGATTCATGAGGTTCACCTGGAAGGTATCCATAAAGGCGGGAATGTCTTGTATCTGTCCTAAGAGGGCTGCCATTTTTTCATCGCCTGCTTCAGCCATGCGTGCCACAGCCTCCTTGATTTCCTCAATATAGGAAGCGAGCAGGGCCAATGCCGTCAAGGCTGCGCTTCCGATGGCAAAGCCCTTACCTGTGGCTGCGGTGGTATTTCCCAGTGCGTCGAGGGCATCGGTGCGGTGGCGCACTTCTTCGCCCAGTTCGCTCATTTCGGCATTTCCGCCTGCATTATCGGCAATAGGGCCATAAGCATCGGTAGCCAGCGTGATGCCCAGCGTGGAGAGCATGCCCACTGCGGCAATTCCTATGCCATAGAGACCGTGCTGGATGCTTGCAGCGTCCATGTCTATCTTAAAACCATTGGCGCAAAGATAGGAGAGCATGATGGCTACACCGATGGTAAGCACGGGAATGCAGGTTGAGATCATGCCCGTACCAATTCCTTTGATGATTACCGTGGCCGATCCTGTCTGGCCTGCGGCCGAAATGTCCTGGGTGGGTTTGTAGCTATGCGAGGTGTAATACTCGGTGGCCTGACCTATGATGACACCGGCGGCCAAACCGCTGATGACGCTGAACGAGAGTCCAAGCCAGTTGTCGAGCTTCAGCCCATAGAGAATGCCGAAAGTGGCTACTGCAATGAGCACAGCGCTGACATTTGTGCCGAGCGAAAGGCTGCCCAGCAGGTCTTTCATGCTGGCTCCTTCCTTGGTGCGCACCAAGAAAATGCCCAGAATAGAAAGGAATATACCCACGGCAGCAATGGCCATCGGGGCAATGACGGCATTCATCTGCAAATTGGGCACACTGGCAAAGGCCACGGCGCCAAGGGCTGCGGTGCTAAGAATGGAGCCGCAGTAGCTTTCGTAGAGGTCGGCACCCATACCTGCCACGTCGCCCACGTTGTCGCCCACGTTGTCGGCAATGGT
>CADBQP010000010.1 GCA_902796835.1 uncultured Bacteroidales bacterium | reverse complement strand
TGATGCTGTTGTGTATCTCACTCCAATATCCAGTGTGGGCAATCCCTGACACAGTGACCATAGTAAGGCTTACAGATTTCTTACATCATGTTTGCGTATTATTTTGAGCAGTTTTCGCACTTTTCTATCGTTTAACACCTAACTATCCGATAATCAGCGATGTTTATTTCCGCGCATATAAGTTTCACCGCCCCTGTTTCTTTGCTTGGTCTGGTTTTTATTTATTTTTTCTATATATTTGCACCCGACTATTACGTGACACTTTTGCCTATCATCTTATGGAATATATGTCTCAAGAGGGTTATGACCGCCTTTTGGCCGAACTTCGTCAGCTCGAGCGCGAAGAGTTGCCAAAGGTGACAGAGGCTATCTCTGAGGCTCGCGACAAAGGCGACCTCAGCGAAAACTTCGAATATCATGCTGCCAAGCGCGAACAGGCCCGCCTGCTGAGCCGCATTCGTTTCAAGCAACGAGTGCTGGCCCATGCTCAGGTCATCGATCGCTCGCGCCTTGCCAAGGATGGCAGTGTGCAGTTGCTTAGCCGCGTGGTCCTGACAAATCTTGCCAACAATTCGAGCATGAGCTACACCATTGTGAGCCCGCATGAGTCGGACCTTCGCGAGGGGCGTCTTTCCATCAAGTCGCCCATAGCGCAGGCTTTACTGGGCAAGGTGGCTGGCTCCACGGTTGAGGTCAGCGTCCCCTCGGGCATCATTACCCTGCGCATCGAAAGTGTAACCTCCGAGTGAGCAGGGTAGCCGTCTTCCGACGATAGCCAACGCACCCACTTTTCAGGTCCTGAAGTTTTTTCCGTCTATGGGTAGAAAAAGCCAGCGAAAAGTGAAGCCGGATGATTTGCACAGTTGGCTCAATAGTTTAAATTATCGCGGAGATAATTTTTTTTAGCTCAAAGAAAAGACGCTTCGAGTAGTGACGGTTTATTGTGAGCGGCACGGAGGTGTGATAAGATGTTCGCTTAGGGCTATCGTCGTCTCGTCATGAGTAATGGAAAAATCCTGATAATCTTTTCGTTAGTGGGCTTTATATTGTATATTTGCGGTCAAACGCAACCCTCATTTCTTTTGAATTATGAAAAAAAGCCCTTCGAATAACCCTTTTAAGCACGGTCCGAAATTCGACCTCACCGTGTGTTGTTTCATCTTTGGCTTGCTCATACTGGCTGGCATTTATGCCACTCATCTGCTCGAGCGCCGTCCGCTGCCCAATGTGGAGGACAGCATGAAAGTGGCCCTGCTAAAAAAGGCGCCGTTGTATATCAAGTTTGGCACCAGCGAGGATTCGCTGAAACTGCAGAAGGGTGACACAGTGTGCATATTGGCATGCAAGTCGGACGGACCGCGCGACATGCTCACTTTCTTGGTAGAGACCGAGAGTGGGCAGCGTGGCTACGTGGCTCAGGATGCAGTGTGCAACAGAGGTGTGGTGTTCGAAGGTGGTGCCAAGGGCGATTTAGACGCCCGTGTGGGCGACACGGTCGATATAGTGAGGTGCGTGAATATGGCACATCGCGACGTGAAGTATAAGGTTCGGTTTGCAGGCGAAGACACACTTGTGACCCTCACCAACGACAATCTTGTGACCACACTGGCCAGCGAGATGGCCGACCTCGAGCTTGACGATTATAGACGCTACATATCTATCAAGAAACTGCGCAGAGTGGTGGCCGAGCAGCCCACCATGATGCAGCTCGACAGCATTTTGGGCGATGCCCCCGAGTATGTCGTCAATACGCCTCGCGGCAAGGTGGCGGCTTATCGGCTTAAGGCTTTCGACGATGCGACGGGCGGCATGCGCTATCCCTTTTTCTTCTTTAACAAAGAGGGGCATTGCGACTCGATGAACGTGAGTGAGCCCAAGAAGGCCTCGGGCTTCTTCTTGCGTTATGCACCCTATGCCGCCGAGATTATCGATGCCGCCCATGTGCTCATCGATGAACCGCGCTTTGAGAAAACCAGTCGCACGTCGTTGCCAGCCTTCCTCTTTTGGATCTGGGCTATTGTGAAGGTGGCCTTTGCGCTGTTGATGGGACTGCTGTGGTGGTCGCTGCCAGGGCTGGTGCCTGTATTGTTGCTCACGGGATTTGTGCGCCTGAGGCTTTGCTATTTTCCGCTGCCCAACAAGTTGTTGCTGGCCATGCTGATGACCGTAGGCATAGGCGGCATATATTGCTGGACCGTGCTGCTGTCGGCCTGGGGCCTGTGGTGGTGGGTATCCATGCTGGCACAGGGATTTATGCTCATGGTCTATTATTTCCTCATTGCCGACCTTCTCACCGACAACATTCCGCGCTGCCGCTGCAGCGAGTGTCGTACATTGTATTCCATTGTGCCTGTGGGGCAGGAACTCGACCATACGGAAAAAGTATGGCGCAAGAAAAAGGACCGTGGCAGTGTGCTCGACCGCTACACGAAGCGCTGGCAAACATGGACGCAATACACTCAAGGTGGCCGTTCGTGGCGCGAAGATGTGCAAAACCATTCGGCAACAGTTACCACATACGAGATGCACAATTATAACGTGCTCTACGAAGACCAGTATTACAACGACTATTTCGAATGTCAGGAATGTGGCCATCGCGAGCAAACAACCAGCACTAAGAGTGTGCCGCTGAAATCGGAGTACGTGGGAAGCCACACCGAAACCGTTACGACCTGATTTTTTAACTAAACATAATTCAAACCACAATGAAAATTGGAGACAAAGCCCCTGAAATCCTCGGGCGCGACGAGAATGGGCGCGAGGTGCGCCTTAGCGACTTCAAGGGAAAGAAGCTGGTGCTCTACTTCTATCCCAAAGACAACACGAGCGGTTGCACAGCCGAGGCCTGCAGCCTGCGCGACAATCACAAAACCCTGCTCGATATGGGCTATGAAGTAGTGGGCGTCAGCGTGCAAGATGAGGCATCACACCAGAAGTTTATTGCTAAGCACGACTTGCCTTTCAGCCTCATTGCCGACACCGACCACAAGTTGGTAGAAGCATTTGGAGTGTGGAAAGAAAAATCAATGTATGGCCGCAAATACATGGGCACAGAGCGCACTACGTTCATCATCAACGAACAGGGTGAGGTGGAGCGCATCATCGGCCCTAAGGAAATCAAAACCAAAACACACGGCGAGCAAATAGTGAAGGCCGAAAAGACATAGTCCAGTCCGCCGCCAGTCATGCGAGAAACAGCTCCATCTTTCAAATACGTTCTGAAAAGATGGAGCTGTTTTAATGTAGCCATGTTTTGCCGGCGGGCCGATTATTTTCCGCGTTGCTTGAATTCGGAAGTCAATATGACAGACACCTGCCTCCTGTTGGTCGTTCTCTATAGCAAAGCCCTGCTCACTCATTGGTGGGCAGGGCTTCGTGTTTTATTTATTGCATGAAAATTATTTCTTTGCCTTGATAGCTTTCTTAGCGGCCTTCTTGGCAGCCTTTGCAGCCTCTTTGGCCTGGGCGGCTTTATATTTGGCCCAAGCTTTGGCATCGGCATACTTTTCCCAAACCTTGTCCTTGGCAGCCTTTTCTTTCAGTTGCTTGGTGAATGCTTCGGCAGCAGCCTCAGTCTTGGCCTCGTCTTCAGCCGAGGCGTATGCGTGCTTATAGCCTTTTACTTTGTTCCATTCGCCTCGAGTAAAGTCGGGGAAGGCCACACTGGCGCAATTGTTGTCCATGGAGAGCGAACCAAGTTCGGCCAGGCAACACCACTCGGCAAGGTCGTAAACGTCCATGTCGAGAGGCAGTCCGTTTTGCAGGCAGTATACAAGGCGTGCATCCATAAAGAAGTCCATACCTCCGTGACCACCTACCTTTTGTGCCATGGCGCCATACTTGGTGATGATAGGGTGCTGATATTTCTGCATCAGGGCATCGTGCTCTGCTTTGGGCAGGAAGCCGTGACTGCTCAAATCGTCTACCTTGGGAGCCACGCCGCTGGCATTGAGTTGGCTCTTGTCAAGGGCAAAATGTTGCTCAGGATATTTGGTGGCATAACCCTTTGTGCCGGTGAGTTTGTAGAGGCGGTTGTAGGGTTGAGGATTCATTACGTTGTGCTGAATCTCTACTACCTTGCCGTTGGCAGTGCGCATGAGGGTGGTGGTTTGGTCGCCGTTGCGGAAGTTGGCGGGGCGCTTGCCGGTTTTTGCTTCTACGTAATCGGGGCCGTGAACAGCTTTCGTGTCCATGGCTACGAGTGTGGTAAAGCGATCGCCACGATGGATGTCGAGCACTTGGGCTACAGGGCCGAGACCGTGGGTGGCATAGACGTCGCCGCGGTTTTCCATGTTATACTTCATGCGCCAACCCAGTTTTTCGGGGTCGGTTCCGTCGGGGTTAGACCAGTAGTAGCCCCAGAAGTCGTCAAGGTTGTGGATGTAGGCACCTTCGGCGCGGAGCACTTCGCCGAACACTCCATGTTGGGCCATGTTAAGGGCGTTGAGCTCATACCAGTCGTAGCAGCAATTCTCGAGTATCATGCAGTGCTTGCGTGTTTTTTCGCTCAGTTCGATGAGCTCCCAGCATTGTTCGAGGTTCATGGCTGAGGGAACTTCGATGGCGGTGTGCTTGCCGTTTTCGAGGGCGCACTTTGCCACGGGGAAGTGGTGGTCCCAGTCGGTGGCTACGTAAACGAGGTCGATGTCGGGACGGCGGCAGAGTTCTTCGTATCCCGTGGCTCCGCTATAGATGTCAGCGGGCGGAAGTCCTGCTTTCTTCAAGAATCTTTGGCAGGCTTCGGCACGTTTGGCCTCGTAGTCGCAAAGGGCTACGATTTGAGTGCCGGGAATGTAGGTGAAGCGCTCTACGGCGCCAGGGCCGCGCATGCCAAGACCTACGAAGGCTACGCGCACTACGGGCATTTTTTCGGTGGTCAGGCCAAGCACGCTTTTTTGTCCTGCAGGGCGCTGAGGGGTGTCAACTACGATGGTTCCTTTCTCCCAATGCCACTTTGTGGAGGGCGAAAGTGATTGGGCCTGTGCCGGCTGCCACGAAAGGGCTACCACGGCGGCAAAGACCATGGATAAGATTTTTTTGATTTGCATAAATTTATGATTTGATTAGATTTGTTTTATGATTAACGATGCAAAAGTATAAAAAACTTTGGGCTTGCATACTATAGCCCGCTCTTTTTTTTGAATTCCTGAAATGTGTATTATAGGGCGGGCTTTCTAAACGAGCAGGCTTGACGCTGAAGTTCATGCCGCCAAGCCTGCTCATATGTGATATGATGTTATTCTTTAACGAATTACTTTCTTTCCGTCGATGATGTAGATGCCTTTCTTGATGTGTTCTACACGACGTCCCTGCAGGTCGTAAACGGTGCCTTGCTTTTGTATGCTTTGGCGTGTGGCCTGTTCGATGCCGGTAGTGACGTTGAGAAAGTCTTTCCATTCAAGAGCCTGCTTGAAGGCCGACTCCGAACCTGCAGGTATGCGCAGTGTGCAGCTTGTTTTGTCTACTTGTTCGAAGCTGTTGCCTGTGCAGTTTGCGGGCACGGCTCTAATGACAGTGAGTTCGCTCAGGTGGGGCAGGCTTAGGGCGCAGGTGCCGATGGTCTTCACCGAGTCGGTGAGCTGGAGGCTATTGTAGGCTGCGCCTTCAAGGGCATAGTCGCCAATGATGTCAACTCCCACTGGGACGGTGAATTTGCCTGATGTGGCTGCTGGGGCCTTGATGAGTGTCCACTGCTCGGTGGAGCCTCCTATCAGGGTGACTGTAATAGTCTTGAGGAGTGTGGTTTCAGAGTTGCTGAACGATATGCTTTGGGCCTCGCCCGTCCATGTTTTTTCGCTGAGTGTACCAGTTGTTGTGGTCAGTCCGAAGGCGTTGCCAGTGTTAAATTCGATTTTCACGATTTTGCTGGCCGCGGCTATTGTAAGAGTTGAGTTTTTGTATATGCGTAGGGCTATGGCTCCATTCGATTCGTACATGCGGGCTTTTGTGCCTTGCGCATTGATTGTGATGCTCACGTCCTTGATGTTGATGGGCTCTACGACGTTTCCTGTATAGTCACTGCCTGAGGTGCTGACGGGCAGGTTGAGCGAGTTGCCCGCGAAGTCGAAGGCAACCTGGCGCTCAGCCGTTTCGGAGCGGTTGGGCTCTTTGGTGAGCAGCATGCCGCCACGGGCTTCGAACATGGTGTTCTCGGCGTTGACCTCGATGGTGTTAAGCGCTGTGCTGTGGCGGAAGGCGGAAGGAGTGATGGCAATTACGTTTTTGCCCACGGTGACACTCTCGAGTTCGGGGCAGTTGTTGAATGCCACCCCGTCGATGCCAACGACCTTGAAGTCAACGTGTTCTACGTTGACGATGGCTGGTATGACGATATTGCCTGCATATTTTCCTTCGGCCTTTTGGGTGACGGTGAGTTCTTTGGTGGCTGTCACTTCGTAGGTGATGCCGAGTGTGTCGAGCTTGTCGCCAACTTGCAGGCCCGAAATTTCTTCTTCCATGAAGTTAAACGTCACGTTGCTTCCGTCCATGGCAATTTTATAGAGGGGCTTATCCATGGTGCCTCCCGTGAAGGCTGTCATTTTCGACGTGAGTTGCGTGACTTTGGCGCTTCCCGGGAAGAGGTCGCTCGTCAGGTCATAGCGACTTGGGTAGTAGATTACGCGGCCGTCCGTCAGGCTGCCGTCGGCAGGGAGCACCTGCATGCGCAAGTGGTTTTCGTCGTTGTTGAGGGAGTTGTCTGTCCACTTAGATTTGTTATAGTCAACGTGGATGGCCAGCATGCCCGATCCGTAGTTGGTGGGATAGAATTTGCCGGGTTTGCGGTTTTCGAAGATGTAGTATTCGTTGCTGTTGCGCGAGTTGCGCACGAGCACAGCCTGATCGCCCTCGGCCGAACCGTGGGGGACGAGTGTCACTGTCTGGGGGCCTGTGAGCTCGCGAATGTTGAGCCAGCCCAGAAAACTCTTTTCGTAGGCTGTATGCCCGATGGGGGCATAGCCATCGGCCCAGTAGCAGCCCATGTCCATAATGTCCCATGCTCCCATGGGGTTGGTTTCGTGAGAATAGTCTGTGCAGTAGAAGTCGGGCAGGCCCAGGGCATGGCCGAATTCGTGGCAGAAGGTTCCGATTCCTTCCAGGCGTTCGTTGGTGCCTTCGGCGCCCTCTTGGGCGTAGTCTTTTTGCGATTCGTTGCCTACGAAGAAAGAATTGATGGTGAGTGTCTTGCCGCTGTAGCGCAGAGGGCCGTAATACTGGTTGTATTCAAATTCGCAGGGCCACAGGAAGTCGGAGCTGTTGCTGGCAAACGAGTTGGCCTCGCCTTCGCCTGCATAGATGATGACAATGCAGGGAATGCCTTCGCCTTTGTCGAAGGCTCCGAAGTCGATGCCGTTATCAATGCCTTTCTTCACGGCGTCTTGCACAAAGGCATCGACATTGGGGTCGATATCGTCTTCGCTGTCGTCGTGGCCATAGTGTTGGCGTGTTTTGGTCAGTGTGACTTTGCCTACCACCTGGAAGTCGGGGGTGAACATGCCGTTGCTGCTGAAGCTGAAGTAGTCGCGTGCCGAACCTACACTGCCGTTGTTGTCGGTGTAGCCTTCTTTGTTATATAGGTTTTGAAGCACTTCCTGCGTGGTGGTGTTCATGAATTTCACGTCGCTGAATTCCACCATGAGCACGGGTATGCTCACATTGCCAATGCTGGGCACGGCTCCGCCTGCCGTTGTTCCGTATTTTCCCAGCCCGTCGCCGTTTTGGCCCGGTGCTATGCGGTTTACGGAGCGGCTGCGTTTGGCCACCACTCTCGAGGCTTGTTTGGCATTGAGAGGATTTTGCTGAATGAATGCCTGTTCGGCTGAAGAGCGCTGCCCGTCGTTGTGGGCTATGAGTTCTGTGGCGCGCAGGCGGCCATCGGCGGGCTGCGCGTAGCACAGGTCGCCTTTGCTGTTCTGTACGAGAGCTATGCCATCGAGCGTGGTGTAGAAAACTACCCCAGTGTGGCCATCTCCATGTCGGTAGACTGTGATTGAGGTGCCGTCACTCTGTTTCATGGTGAAGGCACGCTTTTGCGGGCGCACGGCCCCCACGGTCAGCACGAGGGCGAACGTCACGACAAAAAGTGATAGGATTTTTTTCATTTATGTTTGTATTTGTTTGTTTTTCTTGCTTATATGAGTTGACTGTCGCTGTTTCAGCCTGTCTGCAGGGCTATTTGGCAAGTGTGTGTGAGCCTTGTCCAATCATGCGGCCGTCGCAGAAGATGAAGATGGTGTAGGTTCCGCTTGTGAGGAATTCGCTGATGGGTATGAACATGCTGACGCGTTGCTCCTGACCTGTGTATTCAATGTTTTTCGAGGCGCTGAATTCCAAATCGCGGTTTTCATATTTGAAGTTTCCTTGTGCTCCGGCCACGGTTTGGTTGGGTTTCATCAGCCTGACGTAGACGGTGCGGTTGCCAGTGGCGGCTGTCACGTTTTTGCTGATGGTGAAGGACACTCCGAAACTTTTTACGTCTTTGCTCTTGCGGGCTTCCTTGCCGTTTTTCTTGAGCGGGGTGAGGCCTATGGCAGTGGCATCGAGCTGGGCGGCTATGGCCACTTTTTCGTTGAGTTGCTCGCGCTCGCTGCTGAGCGATGATATTTGCGAGGAGGCTTCGGCATATTGCTGGCGTGCTTCGTCGCGCTGGCTGGTGAGCACTTGGTTTTCCTGCATGAGTGAGTCGACCTGGCGAATGTAGTCTTTCAAAACGGCGCGCACAGTGGCAAGTTCCTTTTTGAGCCGCAAAATTTCGGCCGAGCTGCTGCTCTTCACCTGCTTGAGTTCTTGCAGCAGCCTTTCTGCGCGCTTTTGCTCGGCGTCGAGTCGGGCCACGAGCGAATCGTCCTTAATGCTGCGCTTCATTTCGCCATACTGGGCAGCATATTCGGCATATTGGTTTTCCATTTCTCGCTTGTCGAGCTCGGCAAGCTGGCGCAGTTCCTCAAGTTCCTTCTCTTTTTCTGCAAGTTTCTGCGAATTGCCGGAACAGCCGTAGTTGCAGGCCGCAATGGCGATGATGGCCATCAGGCCAAAGAGCGTTTTTCTCATGGGAGAGCGGTGGTGATAGTTGTGTGCTTAATGGTATTTATGGTATGAGCCCGTTGGGATAACAATCCTAGTCGACAAAGGTAATCCACCCGTGCACATCGGGCTCCAGTCCGTATTGAATGTTGCGGAACTTGGTGTAGAGCTGTTTGCATACGGGGCCAGGCTCGCCGTCTTTCGATATTACGTATTCCTTGCCTGTGTCTAAGTCTACGATCCTGCCAATGGGGCTAATCACAGCGGCGGTGCCCACGGCTCCAGCCTCATCGAATGTGGTGAGCTCGTCTTCGGGCACAGGGCGCACCTCGACGTTGAACCCAAGGTCGGCAGCCAGCTGTCGCATGCTGGCATTGGTAATCGAGGGAAGGATGGAGGTGGATTTCGGCGTGATATATGTGTTGCCGCGAACGCCGAAGAAGTTGGCCGCACCAATCTCTTCAATGTATTTGTGCTCGCGTGCGTCGAGATAGATTTCGCATGCAAAGCCTGCTTCGTGGGCCACTTTGTTGGCAGCCAGCGATGCAGCATAGTTGCCCCCCACCTTGTAGGCACCTGTGCCGTGTGGGGCGGCGCGGTCGTAGTTGCGCACAATGGCATAGTCGTTCGTGTGGAAACCGCCTTTGAAGTAGGGGCCCACGGGCGAAACCATGATTATGAACAGGTATTCCTGCGATGGGCGAACCCCGATTTCGGCGCTCATGCCAATGAGCAGCGGGCGCAGGTAGAGCGAAGCACCGCTCTCATATGGGGGAACGAAGCGCTCGTTGAGTTTCACCACGCGCTTCGCCATTTCTACGAACAGCTCGGTAGGCACCTCAGGCATCAACAGTCCGCGAGCCGTGTTTTGGAGGCGGCGGGCATTCTCTTCGATGCGAAACATGCGAATCTTGCCGTCGGGACAGCGAAAGGCCTTTTGCCCCTCGAATGCCTCCTGGCCGTAGTGAAGGCACGTGGCGGCCATGTGCATGTGAATGTATTCAGAGTCGGAAACTTCTATGTCGCCCCACTTTCCGTCTTTGTAGTAGGAGCGAACGTTATAATCGGTTTTGATATAACCGAACGGCAAATTTGCCCAGTCTAATTGCGGCATATCAGTTGTTTTTTTAGAGTTATTTGGGGCAAAATTACACTAAAAAAGCATAAGCACCAAAAACAAAAAGCATTTGTTGACATGTATGTAACACTCTTTAGCATTTCCCGGCTGGCGCCCCGGCATCGCCATATCGGGCCGCGCGATACCGAAGAAGAACTGGCCCAACTCTCAAAACAGTTGAGCCGACAGTTTAAAGAGTTGGCTCAACTGTTTAAAAAACATGCCCGATGTTTTTTTGCCTTGCCAGGCCGCATCTCGAGAGCAGCCCGCCGCGCTTACACCATATTAATATTGTAAAAAGTCATCGCCCGGCGTCGCACTTCGCAGCAGCAAGGCCGTTAATAAAAGTTTATGTTCGAAAAAAAAGTTTCAATAATTTGGCCAACACATAAAGACTCGCTACTTTTGTAACGGCTAATTATGGCTTTAAGTGCCTTAAGAGGAAAACCAAAAATTATTCTAATACATTAATCAAACTAAAAAAAATTACAAACAATGGCAACTACAAATGCTAATGCACCCAAGAGTGCACCCGCCAAGAAATCTCAAGGTTTTACTGGCATCAAATCAGGCCTTTCAGTGATCATTGCATGCGCTGTTCTGGCTGTTCTCGTTTATCTTTTCGGTTTCGGTAGCGTATCGAACTTCCAGGGAGGCGAAAACGCAGGTGCCGCATTCTCGTTCCTTCTTGATGAAGGCATAGAACTCGAGCCCGCCAACCTCATGGGTACGGTCTACAAAGGAGGATTCGTTGTGCCCATCATCTGGACACTGCTCTTCTCTGTAATCGCCCTGGCCATCGAGCGCTTCTTCGCCATTCGCACCGCCTATGGTAAGGAAAGCCTCGCCAAGTTCGTTTCGAAGATCAAGGCCGCCCTTGCCAAGAAGGACCTCGACGAAGCCCAGAAGATTTGCGACGCACAGCGCGGTTCTGTGGCCAACGTAGTAGGCGCCACTCTGGCCCGCTATAAGGAAATGGACGCCAACACCGTTCTTACAAAAGAGCAGAAGCTCCTCTCCATCAGTCAGGAACTCGAAGAAGCAACCGCTCTTGAAATGCCTATGCTCCAAGAAAACCTTCCCATCATCGCCACCATCGTCAGCCTCGGTACCCTTATGGGTCTGTTCGGAACGGTGCTCGGTATGATTCGTTCGTTCTCTGCCATGAGCGGTGGCGAAGGCGGTGCCGACTCTTCAGCCCTTGCAACCGGTATCTCTGAGGCTCTTGTAAACACAGCCTCTGGTATCGCAACCGGTGCAGTGGCAACAATCGCCTACAACTACTATACAAACAAGATTGACCGTCTGACCTTCAGCCTCGACGAAGTAGGCTTCTCTATCGTAGAAACATTCAACGCAACCCACTAATCACATAAAAAAGGTATTAAGACATGGGACGATTTAAAATCAAAAAGACAGATACGTTCATAGACATGACGCCTATGAGCGACGTCATGGTCCTGCTGCTTACCTTCTTTATGCTTACTGCGACCTTCGTCAAGGAGGAACCCGTAAAAGTTGTGACTCCGGGTTCGGTTTCTGAAATCAAGATACCCGACAACAATGCCCTGACCATATTCATTAACAGCGCCGGCAAGGTTTTCATCTCGATGGACTCACCCAAGAGCATGGCAAAACTCACCGACCAAATGAAAGGCGAAGGCTTGGAGTTGACCGACGAAGAAACGAAACAGTTCATACAGGTGCCCATGTTTGGCACCCCAATCAATACCATTTCTGGCTGGTTGAAGCAGGAAAATGCCGTGCGCAATAAAATCCTGACCGACGACCCCTCTGCAGGTATTCCTTGCGACAGTGTGAACAATGAGTTGGAAACTTGGGTTTCGGCAGCACGCGAGGCTTGCGGCGAAAACATGGCATTGGCCATCAAGGCCGACAAGAAAACCCCCTATTCGGTAATCAAGAGAGTGATGAATTCATTGCGTAAAATCGATGAGAACCGTTATAATCTGATTACGGCATTGCAATCGGCTAACGACTAAATAAGGAAACACTATGGCAAAAACAGGTGAAAGTAAACAAAAGAAAATGAATGCCCGCGTCGACTTTACGCCGATGGTGGACATGATTATGTTGCTCGTAACCTTCTTCATGCTCTGTACGACCCTTATCAAGCCGCAGACTATGCAGATCGCGATGCCCTCAGACAAGGAAGACATCAAAGACGAGAACCGAAGCCAGGTAGCCGAATCGAAAGCATTCACCATGCTGCTGGCCGAAGACAATGTAATCTACTATTTTGAAGGTAAGCCCGACTTTACGGGTGCCAGTCTCAAGAAAACCACCTACGGAAAGGACGGCATACGCGCTGCGCTCCTCCTGAAAAACGAAGAAGCACAGAAGCTCGTGCAAAACCTGCGTAAGGAGTTTGAATTGAAGAAAAGCTCAGATCCGAATACAGACAAGAAAAACAAAGAGGAGTTCAAGAAGCGACTTGACGAAATCAAGAACAGCGACGCAACTCCAAGTGTTATCATCAAGGCCAAGGATAAAGCAACCTACGAAAACCTCGTAGATGCCCTTGACGAGATGAACATCTGTAACATCGGTAAATATGTGATTGACAACTTCTCTGACGCCGACCAACAAATGATTGATGGTTATAAGGCAGCCCATGGAGAGTAAATATAAGCAACCGTCTTAAACAAAAAAGTTATGGCAAAAATCGATTTGATTTCGCGCGAATGGTGCGATATGGTATTCGAAGGGCGTAACAAGGAGTACGGCGCTTATAGACTGCGTGCCGCTGCCGGCAAGCGAAACATGCGCTCCATCTTGCTCCTTGCCCTTGGCATTGCAGCAGTTGCCGTGATTCTCATCGTTAACAACGTGGTGCAGAACGCCCTCAAGTCGGGGCGTGAAGCCAATGAGACGATAACCGCAATCTCGCAACTTAAAAAGGAAGAGAAGAAAGAAGAAAAGAAACAGGAAAAACTGGAATACGAAAAGCCCGTTGAAGAAAAGGTGGCCGTAAAGGCATCAATTCAGTTTACTGTTCCTAAAATTGTGAACGACAACGAAGTAGTGGCCGACAAGAAACTTAAGGCACAGGACGAAGTAACCAAGAGTAGCTTCGCTGTGGCCTCTCAAGACTATGCCGGTGACTCGAAGAATGGTATCAACATCGACGACCTGAAAGACAACCAGAGCGCCGGCGGAACCACGGTTCCTCCCAAGGAAGAGGAAATCTACGAAAACATCGTGGAGCAGCCCGCTCAGTTCCCAGGTGGCGAAAGCGCCCTTCTCAACTACATCGCAAAGAACACCAAATATCCATCGATTGCCCAAGAACAGGGTCTCGAAGGCACGGTGAACCTCCGCTTTGTGGTAGAAAAGGACGGTCGCGTGGGCGATGTGATGGTGATAAAGAGCCTCTCGAAAGAGTGCGACCGCGAAGCAGTGCGCGTCATCAAGTCGCTGCCCCGCTTCACACCTGCTCGTCAGCAGGGACACCCCGTCCGCGTATACTACACCATTCCTGTGCGTTACCTGCTTCAGTAGTTCCCAATTTTTTCTGAATTACTCTAAAGAGAGCTGCCAGGACTCTATTCCCGGCAGCTCTCTTCTTTATGCTGCCCCAAAAAGCTGGAAAAAGCATTTGCGGCAAAAAACTTTTTAGAATTCGCGCAGCAAATTTCAAAGAAATATTAAATTTGCTGCGCAATCTCGCAATAGCAAAATACCGCCTTTTTTGTAGACGTGCTCCATGGCAATAAGCACAGATAGGCACTCGCAAAAACCTGAAGAAACTTATAATCCCATTTCAATATGAAACAAGTCCTTTCACTACTGTTGCTTCTCATCCTTTTCTCTGCTTGCAATAAGAAAGTCGACCCCAACTGGCTTAATGCCGACGACGTGGTAGTAGCCTTTGACGGCACCTTCAAACCCATTATGGACGAACTCGAGCAAACCTTTGCCAAGAAACATGTGGAGGCTGTGATGAAACCAGTATTCACTACCGAGGACTCCGTTTTGCGTCTGTTCCTCAACGATAGTTTGCGCCTATGTGTGGCCACTCGCGCACTGACGGCCGACGAGAAAGACATCGTGAAAAGTCATAGCCTCAAGGTAATGCAAAGTCCCATAGCCACAGATGCTTTGGCACTGATAGTAAACAAAAACAGCGGCGACAGCCTCATTACCCTCGATGAGGTGAAGGGTATAGTCAGCGGAAAAATAACCCGTTGGGAGCAGCTCAAGAACTCCAGGCGTAAGGGTGAACTCAAAATGGTTTTCGATGCCAGCGGTTCCAGTACTGTACGATACATGAAAGACTCGCTCAACCACGGAAAAGACATTGCTGGCAATGTCTATGCCCAAGGGAGCAACGAGGCCGTCATCGATTTGGTGAAGGACGATCCCACTATCATAGGAGTGCTTGGCGCCAATTGGCTCAAGGCTCCAACCGACACGGCGGCCCTCAGTTCGTTTGCCCATCTCGACTACAAAGTTATGAAAGTGAGCCGATTCACGGGCGCCAATGAGGCCTATTATCGCCCCTACCAATACTACATCGGGACCGGCGCCTATCCTTTGGTGAGAACCATCTATGTAATAACTTCCGATCCGCGACAGCGTTCTATGGTGCGCAATTTCTATTTCTTCCTTAAGGGCGACCAAGGACAGCGCATCATCTGCAATCACTCGCAAATGCTGCCCTATCAGCAAGTAACCGTACGCAGTGTTGAAGTCCATTAAGCCTGCAGCGACAATCACCTTCACCCGTGCGTTTCTTTCAGCATTTACAACCGTTACGCGTGTGGTCATGAAGCCAAATGTAAAGTGAGGGTGTTAAAAAGCCTTCACAAATGCTATTCAAAGCGTTAACGTTTATTGAAAAGCGAAAAAAACTTGTCATTAGTTCTCATGTTTGCTCAAAAAAGCATAATTTTGCAAGTCAAAAGCGAGAAATAACAACAAAAAATAATTTATAAAGAATGAAAAAAACTCTTTTCCGTAGCGTGCTGCTACTTTTGTTCGCCTGTGTGGGCCTCTCGGGTGCACGGGCGCAGGCCAACAAGCGGCCTATTGAAGTCGTACCGATGAAGGCCGACATACAGACCCTGGCCAACAGCGTTATTGAATATCAGATGACCGATCCTGACAAGGCCAATGACAACTATTCTAAACTGATGAGAAAGATACGTAACGACAAGAACCAACTCATCTCTGTCGGAACCTTCTTCCTCGATCACAACGTGTTCCTCTGCGCCCGTCAGTGTGGCGAACGTGCCTATAGCCTCGATGCACAGAATATGAATGCCCTCGTACTCCAGGCTGAAGTATACATGGCAAGCCGCCAGTATGGTCAGGCCGGACAGAAATTCGACGAAATCCTTATGCTCGACTCCACAAACATGTATGCCATGCGCAATAGTGCACGCGTTTACAAGCACGTAAACCCCACCGTGTCAATGGAAATGTTCGAGAAAATCAGAACCATTGAGCCTAATAACTACGATGCTGCCAAAAACCTGGGCGACATTTGCTATGAGGAGCTCAGCGAATATCCCAAGGCTGTGAGCTATTATGAGACCTATTACAAGGAAGTGCCTCACACCAAAGACGACATCGACATTCGTGCCTGCGAAAACTATCTGCTCTCTCTCTACGCCGTTGCTGCAGCCGATGGCACAAAAAGTGATGAGTATGCAAAGCGTATGGTCGACATCGTGAACGAAGTGCAGCCCTTCGATCCCGACAACCTCGTATTCAAGCGTATGCGTTTCTTTGCCGATTTGGCCCGCTACAACAGCAGCATGCTTTCAACCGACTTGAACACAGCCCATCAGTCGGCAAGCTACATTGTAAATAAAGAACACGAGGATAGCCTCTATCTTTACCTTGACTACTACCACATCGCCAAACTCTACAATGAGTTGCAGAAGTATGAAGAAGCCGTAGAATATATGCAGAAAGCTCTTGCCATCGACTCAACCAAGGTGGATGGCTATAAGGAACTGGCCGACAATTTGGCTTCGGCTGGCCGATCAGACGAGGCAATCGTAGAGTTCAGCAAATATCTCGACAAACTCGGCGACCGTGCGCGCAATGCCGACTACTTCAAGTTGGCTCGCATGTATGGTGCAGCAGCAACCGCAGCATTTAAAGCCGGAGATATGGAGAAGCAGGCAAACTTGATAACTAAGCTCGATGCAACCCTCGACAAGGTGGAGGCCCTTAATCCTGGAAACGTAGGCATAGCTGTAACACGTGCTCAGCTCCATGTGATGGACGGAACAAAGCCTCAGGATGACGTGAAGGCACTCTATGAAGAAGTTCTTCGTCGTGCAGCAGGAAAGGAAGGCTACGAGGACCAGGAGGCTCAGGCCTATCAGTATTTGCTCTTCTACGATATCCAGCACGATAATTACGACAGTGCCCGCATTAATTGCAATGAACTCCTGAAGCGCGATCCCGAAGCCGACCTTGGCAAGAAGGCTGATGCCTACCTCAAGTCGATGGGCAAATAAAAAAACTTTGCGTAGAATAAAGAAAGTGATAAATGCAGTGAACCCCGAAAGTTAGACAAAAACTTTCGGGGTTCACTGCAATTTTGACACACCCTCATCTGCGATGAACTATCAGACTCGTTCCAACTGCCAGATATAGTGTTTCCCAGCATCGTATTTGATTTCTGGAACCCCTTGATTAGGCTGGAGATGTGGTGCCGTCGATATATCGTTGCATTAGCCCTCCGAAGGCTTCTATGCGGCGGTCGCGCAAGAAAGGCCACCATCGACGCACTTGTTCGCTGCGCTCAAGGTTGATGTCAATGATGGCATTGGCCTCTTCGTGTTCGGGGGCTTCATAAAGCAATTCGCCTTGTGGGCCACACACAAAACTGGTGCCCCAAAACTCAATGCCTGCCGTTTGTCCGCTGGGGTCGGGCTCATGGCCGGTACGATTCACCGTGATAACGGGTAGCCCGTTGGCCACGGCATGTCCGCGCTGCACAAGTTGCCAAGCCTGACGCTGACGTTGTTGCTCTTCAGGTGTGTCGTCGGCCGCATAGCCAATGGCTGTGGGGTAGATGAGGAGATCGGCTCCCTGAAGCGCCATGAGACGTGCTCCCTCGGGATACCACTGGTCCCAACATACTTGCACGCCGAGACGTCCCACGCTTGTCTGAACAGGGCGAAAACCGAGGTCGCCAGGCGTGAAATAGAACTTCTCGTAGTAGGCCGGATCATCGGGAATGTGCATTTTGCGATAAGTGCCAGCTATGCTTCCGTCCGACTCGAATACCACGGCCGTATTATGATAAAGACCTGCAGCTCGGCGTTCGAAGAGGCTTGTTACTATGACAACGCGAGCCTCGCGTGCCACTTGAGCATAGAGGTCGGTGACAGGGCCGGGAATGCTGACGGCTAGGTCGAAATTGTCTACGTTTTCGGTTTGGCAAAAATAGGGTGTGTCGTGCAACTCTTGCAGCACCACTAATTGTGCTCCGTGTTGTGCGGCTTCTTTTATTTTGTGGAAGAGTTGCTGGCGGTTTTCGGTGGCATTGTCTGTGCAACGTCCTTGGATGATGGCTACTTTCATGCTTGCTGAGTATTAATTACCCCTTTAGGAAACTGCATCGTGGCACAATGAATGGAGCCATGTTGCTGAATGAGTGCTGTAGCATCGATTCCCACGAGGTCGTATTTTGGAAAAATTTTTTGCAGTGCCTTGCGTGCTTGTTCGTCGAATTCAGGCTGGCGATAGGTGGGGTATATAATGGCACTGTTGGTTATAAGAAAGTTGGCATAGGTGGCAGGAAGCCGTTTCCCATCGGAGTCGTAGATGGGTGATGGATGAGGGAGAGGCACAAGGGTGTAGGGGTCTCCGCTGAGGGTTGTAAATGTCTTGAGCTCGCGCTCCATGGCCATTAACTCGTCGAAATGGATGGAGTCGGAAGGGTCGTCACATTTTACGTATGCAATTTGATTATATGGGCAAAGGCGAGCCAGGGTGTCAATGTGCCCGTCGGTGTCGTCACCCTCCAGATGACCATGGTGCAGCCACAATATGCGTTCCACTCCCAGCCTTTCCATGAGTTCGCTCTCTATGTGGCAGTCGTCTCCGTTGCGGCCTGGGGCATTGAGGCAGCAGGCTGTGGTGAGTAGTGTGCCCATTCCGTCGCTTTCGATACTACCGCCTTCAAGCACAATATCGAGGCAGTCTACATAGGTGCCCGTGGCAATACCTGCATCGAAGATATGGCGGTTGATGGCATTGTCGAGCGAACTTTCAAATTTTCCGCCCCAACCATTGAAGGAGAAATCCAGGAGTTCGTTGCCTCCTGTACCTACCACTGTAATAAAACCATGGTCGCGAGCCCATGTGTCGTTGGTGGGGCATGCCACGTAAACTATGTGCTTTGTGGCTCGTTGGGGCAGGCGTTCTTTCAAAAGTTGTTCAACGGCTTCGGGCTCAGGTGTCACAATGAGCAGCTTTTCGCGAATGGCTATCTCGTAGGCCAGTCTTACGTAGGTTTCGGTAATTTCATTGAGCATGTAGTTCCAATCCGTGGCTGTGTGTGGCCATGTGAGTTGCACGGCACTTTGTGGAAACCATTCGGCAGGAAGTGTGCGCTTTAGCCGTCGCACAGGAACTCCTTCAGGATTTCTCATAAAGAGATCGTAGTCCAAATCTGTATGTGGTAATTTGGGTGGCAAGGTGAAAATTCCCATGTGTGAGCCTTGAGCGTTAGAAGGTTTTGATTTCTTTGAGATATTTGGTGAAGGCCTCCATAGTGTTGGGCAGACCCTTGAGTTTTATTTCACACTGTGGAATGAAGTAGAAAGGCCCGTAACCATCGCCCCCCTCGGCTTGGTAGCTATCAACGGCTACGAGATATTTTTTTCTGTTCTTTATTTTTATCCTTTTCCCTTTTGGCGATATGTAGTTGAGCCTTCTTACGTGGCGATGTGCGTTGGTTTCTATCTCGAGCCAACCGGTTTGCAGCCAGCCATATTTTTCGTTATGCAGGCCAAAATCTACAAGTTTTTTAATCTGTTTGCCGCTTAGTTCAAAGACCTTGATGCTATTGGCAAAGGGCAACGCTTCACCAACGTCGAGCACTCTGACTATACCCTTGTTAAATCCACCGCGTATGCTGCCGAAGTGGCTCATACCAATGATGACTTGTTCGTCGGGATAACTGCCAGCTTTGCGCGCAGCCTCTGCATAGGATTCGCAAACCAGTTCGCCCATGCGGGTCTGTTTGTATTTGTCGCTACGGTCGTGAATGAGCTGCTCTCTGCTGTAGGCTATTTTCTCTTCTAGTGGTTCGCCGCCTATGGTTGTTGTGCGTAGCAGTGAGTCTATGTAGTTGGCCAAAGCCTGTTTTTCGCTATCCAGTGTAATGTTCGGATTAACATGCACTAACTCGGGCTCAGCACTCACCACCTTCATCGTGTTAGTGTCGATGCGGCACTTGATGATGCTGATGTATTCACCATGCCACTTACCTTGTACGGCAGGATATTGAGTATTGTTGATGCGTCCCACCACGGGCTCGTGGCTATGGCCGGTGAGCATACCATGGAAGAATGGGTCGTTGATGCTGAGGAGGTTGGCTTCGTCGGGATCGTTCCATGCGGGCTTGCCGTTTCTCATAGTGGTGCCTACGTGCATCAAAGTGAGCCGAATGTCTGCATTGGATATCTGATGCTTGTATTTTTCTATGGCGCTTTTGTAGTCACCGCTGAATTGTAATCCTTTGATGCGGCTCTTCGAAACTTGGGCCGGAGTGGAGGATGTGAGCAGGCCTAAGAAACCAACCTTTACGCTTTTTTTTGGAGAAATGGGTATTTCCCTAATAGCTGTGGGCTGCATGTAGAGAGGAATTTGACCCAGAGAGTCGGTGACGTTTGCACAAACATAAGTAATGTCCCATCCTGCGGGGCGTATGTCGGCCCATTTCTTTGCAAGTTTCTCCACTCCGTCATCGAATTCGTGGTTGCCCACGGCCGACAGATCTATTCCGATTTTATTGAAAAAGACGGGCAGAGGTTTCTCCTTAGTGGCTTTATAGAAATAACTACCGCCGAAGTTGTCGCCTGCAGACACTGTGATGTTGTGAGGATATATAGCGCGTAGCGAGTCGAGCGTTTGCCAGATGGCGGCAACACCGGGTATGTCTTTGCTTGTGTCCTTTACGAAGCCTCCGTGAAAGTCGTTCAGGCTAAAAATGGCAATGGTGGCATGTTGTGCCGATAAACCTATGGTGGCGCACAGAGTAATGATTGTTATTAACAATTTTTGCTTCATGTCTGTGATTTAGTTTTTATGTTTATTCTTGATATTCTTTTAACTTCGGCTCACTTGCATTCCTTTTGTTGAAACACTCATGTTTACAAAGCGGGCATTGGGTCCCAGCGGATTGTCAGACAGAATTGTTCTGATGCGCCTTGCAGCCACTTCATCCTTGGCCAGCATATAGAGATAGCCTCCACCTCCGGCTCCCGGCAGTTTGTAGCCGGCACATAAATCATCAATTTGCTGACAGAGTTTAGCAATGATAGGTGGGTTTGTGCCGCAGTCGAGCATTTGGTTCTGCTGCCATGTTTTGCGCAGCAATCTTCCATAGCCATCCAAATCAATGCGTTGCAGCACCTCAAACATTTCTATGGCGTGCTGCTTCATTTCGTGAAGCAATTCCAGATGCTCGCTGTTATTAAGGAACATGCCTCTGACAATTTCTGCTAAGATGTGTTTAGCAGTTCGTGTTACACCTGTATAGTAGAGGATATGCTGTTCCTCGAGTTCGGGCTTTGTAAAAATAGCGTCGGGCAGGTAGCGTGTTACGGGGTCTTGGCGGAATCCACTTTGTGTCTGAAGCAATTTAAGCCCGGGCAACACACCTCCGTATTGGTCTTGCCATCCACCGCCAGTAGTTAGCAGCTGCTCAAGCACTAAGGTGCGATGACATATTTCATTGGCATCCCATTCCAGAGCGCAAAAATCGCTTATGGCTCCCAACACCGTGGCAGCGAGAATGGAACTTGTTCCAAGTCCGGAGCCCGCGGGAATGGCTGAAAGAAGGGTTATTTCGATGCCTGCGCCAAAGTCTTCAAGTTGATGGCGAAGTGTATCATAACGTTCAGTCCCGAATCCTGGCAAAAATCCTGCAAGCGTGAGTGCCGCTTTGGGTATGGAGAATGGAGACCCAACTTTGTTGTATTGCTTGAGTTCCTCATAGGTCTCTATGCGCTCTATGGCGCCGAGGTCGATAGAACGACAAACGATAATTGGTTCGGAACAGGGCTTGATGTAAACTTGTAAGGGCGGTTGTCCGTTGAGTTCTATGGCCACATTCACTACGTTTCCGCCGGCGGTGAGCGAGAAAGGTGGCGTGTCGGTCCATCCTCCCGCCAGGTCGATGCGCACGGGGCTGCGTCCCCATACTATTTGGTCGCGAAATACATTTAGCCTTGGTGAACTTCGATGTTTCAGTACGTCGGCTGTCAAGCCATCGCGCAGGTAGCCAAAGGCCTTTGAGCTTAATCTTTCGCTTTCGGGGTTGCCTTGCAGACGTTCCACCTCGGCGCGGAACATGGCATCGTGGATTTTGGTGAGAAGAGGAGCATCTTCGGGCAGTTCTTCGGGCAATGGTAGACCGGCTGTGGCAAATTTCTGAGCCATGTCTTTTAGGTTGGCCTGATAAAAAATACTCTTCTTCCAGTTCTTGGAGAGCCTCGTGAGACATTCATTGCCAAATGTTCGGCGTTGTGCCACCAGTCTTGGCAAATTGGCTTTAGCCTGTAATTCGTCAGCCGATAGGCGAGTGAGTTCCAAGTATTTTTGTGCCATCTCTTGATTAGGCTTATCGTCCAGGAACCATTGCAACCAGATTCTGAGTTCATCGGTAGTGTTTACTACGGGGAACAGACTGGCACTCTGAATGTCGCTGCTGCCCTTAATGTCGTCTGCTTTGAGTCCGTGCCTATTGAGCCAAGATTTCCATGGTTTTCCCATGAAGAGGGTTCCTTCGTCTGTGGCGCTTCCACGGAAGGTGTCGAAATATCCGTAGGGGCGCAGAGCCATTCCATCTTTGCCTATGGGTACGACGTCTATACAAATGTGTGGCGGCAGCGAAATAGTCCAATCGTTGACAGGCACTCCAGTGATGATGTGGTGGTGCGAGAGAGTCCATGAGGTCGGCACACAGGAATTTTCTACCCAAATATATTCATTTGTTTCGTCAAAGTGGCTACGTATGAGACTGTTCTGAGTAAAAAGCGATGGTTGTCGTTTTACATGCAGTTGAATAATCTGTCGCTGGTCTTTCACAATGTTTTGAATTGCCATGGCAGATGAAAGCAATTCGGGTGCTGTGCCGAAGTGATAGAATTCGCCTCCTTGCAGAGGCAGAATGGCTACGCTCAGCGATTGCAGTTCGGCATCGTGTTTGGTGGGATGTGTTCCAAGAGCCTGACCAAAGTCGCTATAAAGATCATAGAATCCGATTTCGCCCTGCTGTGTCTTCGATTTTCTCATGAGCAGTTCCACGGCTCGGTCACTTAAAAGCCAAATGCCAATGTCCATGAGCGAATAGTGAGTTTGCATAAGCTGGGCCTGCTGTTCAAGCGTCGGCTTTTGCAATACGAAATCAAGTGTGTGCGGGTTGTCGCGGTTTAGCAGGAATACTCCGTGGTGTGAGATGGTTGTAGGCTCAGCCCATAATCCGTAGCATACCACATCAGCTTCAGGAATGTCTTGCAGTGGTTCGCTGGTTCGTATGTAAACATCGCCTGAGGCTATCAGCGTGTGAAGCCCCTGGGGTGCTTTGTCGAGTATGCGGTTGTAGAGTGGCATTTGCAGGTCGAGCAGTGTCTGGTCAATGCGCTGCCCGCTCTCCCATCTGAACATGGGTATAGGTGTGAGCACTTTTCCAGATGGGGCGTAGCATGGAAGTCTGCGACTTTGACCGCCTGCATGAAGCAGAATGCGCTTTTCTTGACTTATCCATTTATTAAAAGGTGTGGCTGGCTCCGTTGCTTCGTGGCAGGCATTGAGCAACCATGCGGAGCCTCCGCCCGAACCCAATTTTCGGTCTATCGGGTCGTGCGTGCAAAACCATTCATTAGGTGTAAGGCCTGTGATTTCGTGAAATGTAGATACTACGTTTGGGGGAAGTGAAAGCAGAGTATGCATTGTTGTTCGGAATAGCGTTTTAGGATACGGCCCTTCATTAACTTGCGTTTTGGGGAGTTAGGCTGTCTTCGATTGTCTTGAACGATTGCTCCATTGCCTTTTCGAGGTCTGATGAGTCAATGGGCTGATGAATGATTAGTTTCAGCATGTGACGATGAACGAAGTTGAGGCCTTTGGTGCGTGGCAACACATCGAAGCTGCCGTCAATTGTTACGGGTACGATGGGCAGCGGAATGTCTTTGGCCAGCAGGAAGGCTCCTTTCTTGAAGGTGTTCATCTTTCCAGTGAAAGTGCGATGGCCTTCGGGAAATACCACAAGTGATGTTCCGTCCTTCAATGTGTCGCGTGCTTGAATGAGGGTGGCTTCTATGGCTTTGGGTCCTGATCGATCTACAAATATGTGGCGTGCTTTTTCGCAAGCTATGCCTACAAAGGGCATCTTGCGAAGCGATTTCTTCATCATCCATTTGAAGTTGCGTCCCAGGTATCCGTAGATGAGGAAAATATCCATCGCTCCCTGGTGATTGGCTACTATTACGTAGGACTTCTTGGGGTCTATGTTTCCTCGTCCCTCCACCTTAATAGGTAATAGCAGAATACGGCAAATTATCTTGCTCCAAATTCGGCCCGGGTAGTAGCCCCAAAAGTGGGCACTGCCCAAAGTGCTGCCCACGGCGGTGACAATAGCCGTAAGGATGGTGCTGAGGATGATGATGGGGGCTGCCACAAACAATTGATATATGCAATAAATAAATCTCATAACCAGCGAAAATCTCTTTTACGTTACAAATTTAGAAATTCTTTGGATATTGTCAAAATTTATGGAGCTTCACCTTAATGCCGATAGCGCAGAGCTTGTCCGCGGCTTTCGGGCAAGGGAAATTTTCCGTGGTCGTAGACAAGGGCACCGTTAACGTAGGTCTGCACAACTTGTTGTTTGAAAATGCGGCCCTCGAGCGGACTCCATCTGCAAAGGCTCTGAATAATATCTTTAGTCACTTCAAATGGACGGTTGGGAGCTACGAGTGTGAGATCGGCTTGGTAGCCTTCTCGGATATGTCCCCTGTTTTCGATGCCGAAGAGTTTGGCAGGGTGGTGACACATGAGCGTCACCAATTGCTCAATGTTAAGCAGGCCTTCCTGTTCAAGTTGCAGCATGGCTGGTAATGAAAACTGCACCATTGGAATGCCGCTGGCGGCCCGTAGGGCATCGCCTTCTTTTTCTTTGAGCAAGTGTGGGGCGTGGTCGGTGGCTATGGTATAAATTTGTTCGTTGGAGAGTCCTTTGAGCAGGACCTCGCGGTCGTGTGGGCTCTTTATGGCGGGGTTGCACTTGATGCGGCTTCCCAATTGCGTATAGTCTGTTTCGTCGAACATCAAGTAGCTTATGCAAGCTTCGGCCGTGATAAAATCGGGCGAGTTTGCGATGAGGTCCAATTCGTCGGCTGTCGATACATGGGCAATGTGCAGGCATGCTCCGCTTTTCTTGGCCAGTCTGATGGCTTCTTGTGTGCTCTCCAAGCAGGCTTTGCGGTTTCGAATGAGGCTGTGAAACTGGATGGGAATGTTGTTGCCATATTTTTGGCGCATGTTAGTGCTTTCGCTTTCTATAATTCGTTGCGATTCGCAGTGGGCTACAATGGGTACCTTGGCTTTGTCAAACACCTTTTGCAGTGCTTGCTTGTCATTGAGCATCATGCCGCCCGTTGAGGCACCCATGAAGATTTTAATGCCAGCCACAGCATCGGTGACGAGCGTGTCTATGGTGGCGGCATTCTCGTTTGTTGCTCCCCAGAAAGCGCCAAAGTTTACTATGCTGTGTTCGGCTGCCAATCGCAGTTTTTCGCGCAATGCTTGCTGCGTGGTAGTTTGTGGAAGGGTGTTGGGCATGTCGATTATCGAGGTCACTCCTCCGGCAGCTGCTGCATGGCTTTCTGTCGAGAAATTGCCTTTATGTGTGTAGCCAGGCTCGCGAAAGTGGACGTGGCTGTCTATGATGCCAGGAAGCAGCCTGAGCCCTTCGGCATTGACCACGCGGTCGATGGGAGTGCTGCAAGTGGCGTTATGGCCGTGGGCGATTTCAGCTATTTGCTCTCCGCGTATGACGACGGAGCCTACAAACGAAATGCCATCAGTAGTAATGATGGCATTTTCTATCTTAGTGGCTAGTAGGGACATGATTAGGGTTTTGGATAGTGGATGAATTTCTGAGGTTTCAGGAGGCACTCTTTCTGCGAATTTTTCCCGTCATGCTGTCCCATCTGAGGCGCATCACTCCAAAGAGTGCTTCGCTGAATATGCCGCCCGACATTTTGCTTGTGCCCAGTTGTCGATTGACGAAAATTACGGGAACTTCGCCAACCTTATATCCAAGTTTATAGGCCGTAAATTTCATTTCTATCTGGAAGGCATAGCCCTTGAAGCGAATGGCGTCGAGGTCAATGTCTTCGAGCACTTGGCGCCGGTAGCACACAAAGCCGGCTGTGGTGTCACGAACGGGAATACCCGTTACGAGACGTACGTATTTTGAGGCATAGTAGCTCATCAGTACACGCCCCATGGGCCAGTTCACTACGTTTACGCCGCTTATGTAGCGCGAGCCCACGGCCACATCGTTTCCGCCCGTGGTGACACATTCGTAGAGGCGGGGCAAGTCTTTAGGGTCATGGCTGAAGTCGGCATCCATTTCAAATACGTAGCCATAGTCGTGTTCCAGGGCCCATTTGAAGCCTTTGATATAGGCCGTGCCCAGCCCCAGCTTTCCACTGCGTTCAATCAGAAAGAGGCGATCGCTGAATTCGCTCTGCATCAGTTTCTTCACGATGGCGGCGGTGCCATCGGGCGAACCATCGTCGATAATCAGGATGTGGAAGGGCTTCTCCAAGCCGAATACGGCGCGGATAATGTTTTCGATATTCTCCTTTTCGTTATAGGTGGGAATGATGACAATACTGTCGCTCTTGACCATGGCTTTAGTGTGTTGTTTGTTAGTGCGGTTTTGTTTGTGCAAATTTATAGAATAGTTCCGTACGTAAATCATAAAAAGCGTAAAAAACATGGCTGCAGATGTTGTTTTTTTTGAAAAAGGCGAAAAAAGGCTTGCTTGTAGCCGAACTGATTGGAGGCTTGTCGTATCTTTGCGGGGTGAAAGCTGAAGCGAAATAATTAAATTCTATACATAAAAAACTTTATGAAACGTCTTATTGTTGTGATTGCCGCCTTGGGCAGTCTCATCCCCGTAGCAGCTCAGCGCTATGTGGTCAGTGGCGCGGCTCCCGCCGGTGCTAAGTATGTGTATCTTTATAATAGTGAAACTCGCGCCACCGATTCTGTGGCTGTGACTGCCGACGGTAGTTTCCGCTTCGAGGGAGAGGCCAACGGCAAACTGTTTGGTCAGGTCATGGTGAAAGAGCCACAAAAAGTGAAGCCTCTGCCCGTGTTCCTCGAGGGTAACGTGCAAGTGAAATTTGCTGATAATTCTGTGGTTGGTACGGCCGAGGCCGAAGGCCTGAATGCCTATGATAAAAAGGTGAACGAACTATATGAGCCCCTCATTGCTCTTGTAGCTGAGCTGCGTGGCTATCAGCAAAAGGGTCAGCAAATACCTGAAGACCGTATGAAGGCATACGAGACGATGGTACAGGATATCATGGGCAAAGTGGAAATCATGACGAAGGAATTGCTTGAAACAAAGACTGACATGCGCTATCCGGCCTATGCCCTGCGCACCTTCGGCACGGAATTTAGCTCTGAATATGTGGAAGGCCTGGTGAAGAAGAATCCTGCCTACATGCAGGTTTCTTATGTAAAGCCCCTGCTTGAGGAGATCGAAGGACGCCGCCGTCAGGAGGTGGGCGTTATGTTCACTGACGTCGAGATGCCCGACACGGCCGGCACCATGCATCGCCTGAGCGAATATGTGGGCAAGGGTAACTATGTGCTCGTTGATTTCTGGGCCTCATGGTGTGGCCCCTGCATGGCCGAATTGCCCAATGTAAAGGCGGCCTACGAAAAATATCATGCCAAGGGTTTTGACATTGTGGGCCTTTCGTTCGACAATAAAAAGGCTAATTGGACGCGTGCCATCAGTTCGAAGGGCATGCCATGGCACCACATGAGCGACCTCAAGGGTTGGGAGTGTGTAGCCGGACAGGTGTATGGAGTCAAGGCCATTCCTGCCACCTTGCTGGTGGGGCCCGATGGCCGCATCGTGGCTAAGGACCTGCGTGGCGAAGACCTTCAGAATAAGTTGGCTGAAATCTATGGTGAATAACCGCGTGTAACGCGTGCTTTACGGAAGCATAAAGAGAGCGCCCCGAGAGCTGTCAGCAACTCTCGGGGCGCTTTGTTTTTATCAGGCACTGCCTATTTCTTGCAGGCGCAGGTGGGTTTCACGGTTTGGAAAAAGTCGTTGCCTTTATCGTCTACAAGGATGAAGGCTGGGAAGTCCACTACCTCGATCTTCCAGATGGCTTCCATGCCCAGTTCGGGATATTCCACACACTCAATGCTCTTAATGCTGTTGAGCGAGAGAATGGCGGCGGGACCTCCGATGGAACCAAGGTAGAAGCCACCATGCTTTTGGCAAGCGTCGGTTACCACTTGAGAACGGTTGCCTTTGGCAATCATCACCATTGATCCGCCGTGGCTTTGGAAGAGGTCCACATAGGGGTCCATGCGCCCGGCTGTGGTAGGACCCATTGAGCCGCAAGGCAGGCCCTTAGGCGTCTTGGCGGGGCCGGCATAGAGCACGGGGTGGTTCTTAAAGTATTCGGGCAGCTCTTCGCCATTGTCGAGACGCTCTTTAAGCTTTGCGTGGGCTATGTCGCGAGCCACGATGATGGTGCCGCTCAGCGAAAGGCGTGTCGACACGGGATATTTCGTGAGTTCGGCACACACCTCGCTCATTGGCCTGTTTAGGTCAATCTTCACTCCGCCGCCTTCACCGGCATTGCGGAAGGCTTCGGGAATGAGGCTTGCGGGATTGTCGTCCATTTTTTCAATCCAAATGCCGTCTTTGTTGATTTTACACTTGATGTTGCGGTCGGCCGAACAGCTCACACCGAGGCCCACGGGGCAGCTGGCGCCATGGCGCGGCAGGCGCACCACACGGATGTCGTGGGCAAAGTATTTTCCGCCAAACTGTGCGCCAAGGCCTATACGGTGGGCTTCGTCGAGCAACTGTTTTTCCAGCTCAACATCGCGGAAGGCGCGGCCTGTTTCGTCGCCCGTGGTGGGCAACTCGTCGTAATAGTGGGTTGAGGCCAGCTTCACGGTGAGCAGGTTTTTTTCGGCGCTGGTGCCGCCAATGACGAAGGCAATGTGGTAGGGCGGACAGGCAGCAGTGCCCAGGGTCTTCATTTTCGACACGAGGAAGGGCACGAGTGTCTGCGGGTTGAGAATGGCTTTTGTTTCCTGGTAGAGATAGGTCTTGTTGGCCGAGCCGCCACCTTTGGTCACACACAGAAAGCGATATTCCATGCCTTCGGTGGCCTCGATATCGATCTGGGCGGGCAGGTTGCAGCGGGTATTCACCTCCTTATACATGTCGAGAGGTGCGTTTTGCGAGTAGCGCAGGTTCTCTTCCGTATAAGTTTTATAAACTCCGCGGGCGATGGCTTCTTCGTCGCAGAATCCTGTCCATACGTGCTGGCCCTTTTCGCCATGTACGATGGCCGTGCCGGTGTCCTGGCAGAGGGGCAGTTGGCCTTTGGCCGATACTTCGGCGTTGCGTAGGAAGGTGAGCGCCACATATTTGTCGTTGTCGCTGGCTTCGGGGTCGGTCAGGATCTTGGCCACCTGCTCGTTGTGGGAGCGGCGAAGCAGGAACGAAACGTCGCGGAAGGCTTGGTTGATCATGCGTGTCAAGCCTTCGGGCTGCACCTTCAGGATGGGCTGTCCTTCAAATTCGCCCACGCTGACGTAGTCTTTCGTAAGGAGGTAGTACTCCGTGGTGTCCTTTCCGAGTTGGAACATGGGAGCATACTTAAATTCGGGTGTCTGTGCCATAAATGTGTATGTTAGAATGTGATTTTATTGTTATGCAGTGTGCGAAGTTAGCGATAAAAATCCAGTAAGAGGCCACTTCCCGTCGTTTTTTCACTGAAACACCCGCGAAGTATGAACGTTGCCTCAAGTGGGAACTTTCTATGTGAGCGATTATAAAAAGAGTTGGCCCGACAGTTTAAACTATCGAGCCAACAGTTTAAACTATCGAGCCAACTCTTTAAACTATGTCGGCGATGTGTTGATACGTCGCCGGAGTCTTCATGCGCCCGCTTCGCATCTTTGGCTATGCCTGGGGAGAATGAAAGGAAAGAGGGCGCATTGCCTTGTGCAACGCGCCCTCAAGTTTGAATATGTCTCTTTTCGCAAGTGGCTTATTTGAGCACCACGGTTGCGCGACGGTTGTAAGAGAACGGAGTGAGGTTGTCAACACCACCGGCTGCTACGCATTCGATGTTGTCTTTGTTCACACCCATCTTAACCAGTTCGGCAGCCACAGCTTCGGCACGAGCCTGGCTGAGCTTGCTATTGGTGGCAGAAGAGCCAGTCTTGCTGTCGGCATAACCTGTTACGACGATCTTGGCGTTGTTGTTCTTAGCATACTCGGCCAGTTCCTTTACGTTAACGAGGTCTTTGCGGCTGGCAATCTTCGACGAGTTGATGTTGAAGAATACGGATGCTGCTGCGCCCACGAGTTCTTTCTCCTTGATCACCTTGGTCTCGGGCTGAACGTTGGTCTGAGCGGGCTGCTGGTTGGCCAGCATGTTGCGCAGACGAGCGTTTTCGTCTTGCTGCTCGCGAAGCGAAGCGTTGAGAGCGTCAACTTGCTCTTTGTTCATAGCCATGAGAGCGTCAACATCGGGCACCTTAGCCCAACCGGTGGTCTTGCTGATGTTGAAGGTCAGACCGAGGTCAACACCGAGCTGCTTGTCCCAGTGGCGAAGCCAGAGCTTGCGCTCACCGGCCCAATTGTGCTGAGCCTTTGAGCTGCCGTCGAAGTTACCGTCCATCCACATGGCATAAACATCGAAGAAGATGCCTACGCGCTTGCCAAGTCTCCAAGTGTTCATGATACCCACGTTGAAAGTGTTCTCAAGGTTCTTGCTCTTGGTGGCATAGTAGAGGCCAACACCAGCATAGGGAATGAAATTCCATACGCGGGTTTCGTTGTAGCCACAGAACAGGTTGGAGAGGTTGAACATAACGTCTTCCTCACCGCCTACGTAGGTGAAACCAGGATTGCTGATGCCTTTGCCGTTTACCTGGCGGGTGCGATAGGCGCGGAACTTGGTGCGAAGACCAATGCCGGGAGTGAACCACTTACCGATGGCAAGGGCGGCGCCAATGTTTGCACGCTCCTTGAACCTAAAGAAGCCAAGGTCGTGTTGCTCTTGGTCCGAATACATCATGTGGGCATTTGCACCAACCTGAACAAACCAGTTTGCCCAGAAGCTGTTGGTGGCAACGCTGTACTTCTTCACAGGAATTGCGTCCTGTGCCATTACATTAGTAGCTGCAAGGGCTACAATTGCAATTGCTAAAAAGAACTTTTTCATGTTGTTTTTTGAAATGAATAGAGTTGTTTGTATTAAAGTTGAATTTCTCTTTCAGTTTACTTTCGTTCGGCACTTAGTGCAATTAAGGCAAAGTGCACATTTCGGGTGCAAAGATAATTAAAATTTATAATTACAACATTTTTTTGGTTTTTTATTGACTTCTTTTTTGCTATTTTCCCCTTCGAAGGTATTTGTGGCATAAAAAATATGCTGTTCTACTATTTTTTATTACGTTTGCAGGTAGTTTCCACGAAAAAGGACTTGGCGGCATCCTGAAGCGAGCCATTGCCGTCAGTCTGCCATGGGATGCTGTGTCTTATTAGGATTAAAAGAATAATCGTTTCATAGATGAATAAAAAAATGCTGAAACGCGGGATGAAGGTGCTTGGGCTCATTGTGTTGCTGCCCATTGCGCTCTTCTTGCTGTTGGCTATTCTCATATATATACCCCCTGTGCAGAATTATGTGGTCGACAGGGTGGCTGAAGCCATGTCTGACTCTACGGGCCTCTCGTTTTCGATAGATCGCGTGAGACTATCGTTTCCGCTCGACCTCGAGGTGCACGGAATTGAGGCCAATCAACGAGGCGACTCGGTGTTATCGGCCAAAACATTGAAGGCGGACCTCGAGTTTTGGCCTCTGCTGAAGGGACAGGCTAATGTGGAGGGATTGGAACTGACCGATGCGCGCATAAATACGCGCGATTTGGTGTCGAACACTCAGGTGATAGGAGTGGTGGGCAGCCTGAAAGCCAGCACGCGCGGAATTAACTGGAAGAAAAATAGCGTAATGGTTAACGATGCTGAATTGCGCGATGCCAACCTCACCGTTTTGCTCTGCGACACGGCGAAGAAAGATACCACGCAGTCTGCTCCGTGGCTCATTGATGTAGAGAAGGCCTACCTGAAGAACTCTACAGTGAAAGTGACTCTGCCAGGCGACACCTTGCATGTGATGGCCCATCTGGGAAAGGCAAGGGTGGAGGGAGGACACTTCGACACGGGTGAGCCCCTCTACACCGTCAAAAAGATAAAACTCGAGGAGAGTGCCCTGCGATACGATAAAGGCGAGGCGCGCAATCGCGAGCGGCCCGACCATCTGCCTCAGGCAAACGGCTTGGCCGCCTTCAAGAACTTTGAGGCCCTGCGCGGGCTCGACACAGACCATATTGGTGTAGAAGCACTCTCGGCCGAGGCGAATGACCTGAAGTATGACAGCCGTGGAGTCTTGACAGTTGATGTGAAGAAGCTCTCGGCAGTGGAGACGGGGTCGGGATTTGCGCTGAACGACGTGTCGGGCAAAGTGCATTACGACTCTACCCGCGTGGAACTGCCGGCGCTCAATTTGCGTACTCCATATTCTATTATTAACGGAAGCATCAATCTTCCTTTCTCTGCCTTTGCCAAAGGTGGCTCGCCGGCCGAAGGCATGAGCATCGAACTTGACACGGAGATTGGCTGGCAAGACATTCGTACGCTGGGCAAGGGCTTTGTGGACGATGAGGTGTTGAAGACCCTGCCTCGGCAAAACCTTATACTCAAAGGCAATGTGGCCGGGAGCATGCAGCATCTGACCATAAAGGACCTGCGTGCCTACATGCCAGGAGTGGCCAGGCTGAACGGAAACGTGGTGGCCAGCAACATAGCAGAACACTATCGCCAGGGAAAGGCCAATTTCCGCTTTGAGGGGCAGAATATAGGCTTCGTCAATAAGCTTCTGCCACCCGGCGTGCGCCAAGCGGTGCGCATACCTTCGCGTCTTTCGGCTGGCGGAAGCGTGGCTTTCAAAGCAAGCCGCTACGAAGCCGACCTGAATGCTCAAATAGGGGCAGGGAAAGCCAAAGTGAAGGGCGGCGCAGACCTTTGGCGCGAAACTTATGATGCCGATGTGCAACTCTCAAACTTTCCGTTGGCGTCGCTGCTGCCTCAGATGCCATTGAAGCCCTTCAGCGGAAAAATGAAGCTAAAGGGTCAGAACTTCGACGTGTTGTCGGATAAATCGAAGTTGCAGGCCGAAGTCGACGTGGCCAAATTCTTCTACGATAAATATGACCTTTCGGGCATTACGCTCAAGGCCAGCAGTTCGGGCGGAAAGTTGCATGCCTCCTTCAGCGCCAAGAATTCGTTCCTTGAAGGAAATGGTACCATTAATGCCACTTTGGGCAATCACATCAATGCACACGTAAAGGCAAATCTGCCCATGCTCGATATTGCGCGGCTTATGGAAACGCCAGACACCATGCAGATGGGCCTTGTGGGCGACATCAACGTGCATGCCAATCGTCAATTTACGCGCTTTGGGGCCTCTGGCTATCTTTCCGACATCTATGTCATAACCCCCACATTGGGCCTGAATACAGAAGACATTGCTTTCGACTTTGCTACTGCCCCTGACACAACCACTGCCCATGTGCAATCGGGCGACCTGGCGTTGAATATGGGCTTGAAGGGCGAAGTGGGCCATTCCTTTGGCCAATTGGCGGGCTTTGCTTCTGAAGCATGGAAACAAATAGAAAGAGGAAAAATCGACGAGGAAGCGCTGAAGTGCGAACTGCCCGTGCTGAGTCTTGACTTTCACTCTGGCGAGAATAATCCGCTGATGCGACTTCTCTCCACCTACGATTTGTCGTTCCGGCGGGCCGATGTGCACATCGATACCAATCCGCTCATCGGCATAAGTGGCACAGCTCACGTGAGCGACCTGAACAAGGGAGCCCTGATGCTCGACACCATCCATGCCAATATCGTGACCGACAGCACGGGCTTCCAAGTGTTGGCTAAGGTGCACAACTATAAGCCTAAGAACCCCAACCGCTTTGAGGCATACGTGAAGTCATATCTCCACGATGCCGGTGCCGGAGTGGAAACCGAGTTTAGGGACAAAGAGGGAAACCTGGGACTGCGCTTGGGTGCCTTGGCCTCAATGGCCGAACACGGAATCCGTTTAAAACTTTATCCTGAAAACCCTGTTATAGCCTATCGCAACTTCAGCGTGAACAGCGACAACTATTTGTTCATCAGTAAAGATAACCATTTAAGTGCCGACCTCGACCTGCTTGCCGACGACGGCACAGGGCTGAAACTCTATGGCGAGCCCAGCGACTCCATGACTGACCTCACGTTGAGCCTGAGTCACTTAAACCTGGGAGAACTGGCTTCAACCGTTCCCTACGTCCCCTCGATCAGCGGTTTCCTGGGTGGAGACGTACACCTCTCAAACAAACATGGTCAGATTAGTGCCATGGCCACGCTCCAGGCTGACGATTTTGCCTATCAGGGAATGAAGCTGGGCAACATCGGCGTGGAGGGCATCTATCTGCCGCAGGAAAACGGCGACCAACATGCCAGCGGCTACATTTCGAGCGAAGGACAAGAGGTGTTGGCCTGTGAGGGAACCTATCATCAAGACGAAACATTCCAAGGAGCAGGTTTTCTTCACGACTTCCCTTTAGCATTCATAAACAGTTTCCTGGCTGGTACCGATGTGATGCTGAGCGGCATTGGCGAAGGACGATTCAATGTTGACGGAAAGATAAGTGCCCCGCACATTAATGGAGAACTCAGGATGAACGATGCACGCATCTACAGCGACGTCTATGGCTTCAATTTCCGCATGGATGAGCAACAGGTGGAGATCCAGGATAATCAAATGGAATTTACCGACTATGCTTTGTATTCCACGGGTCAGAATCCGCTCGTCATCAATGGTAAGGTTGATATGCGACAACTCGACAAAATCGGTGTCGATTTCAAAATGGCGGCAAAGGACTTTGAACTCATCAATGCCCAGCAGAATAAGGAAAGCATGCTCTTTGGTAAAGTGTTCGCAGATTTTGACGGCACATTGAGGGGCAACACCGCTGGCGGCATCTTTATACGAGGCAATCTCAACGTATTGCCCCAAACCGATGCCACCTATGTGCTTAAAGACTCGCCCCTTTCTGTGGACAGCAGGCTCGACGACCTCGTGAAGTTTGTTAGTTTCAACGATTCGGTGGCCGAGAAAGCGGTGGTAGAAAGCGGCATGATGGACCTCACGCTCGGTGTCTCGATTAGCGATGCTGCTCATTTCCTCTGCCTGCTCAGCGAAGATGGGCGAAGCTATGTGGATATCAGCGGCGGCGGAAACCTTACCATGCGTCAAACCCGCAATGGCGACACCCGACTGACGGGAAGGCTCACCGTGAACAAAGGAAAAATGAAGTATGAACTTCCCGTCATTCCGCTCAAAACATTTACAATACATGAGGGGAGTTACATCGACTTCACCGGAAACATGATGAACCCCATTCTTAATATCGCAGCAACGGAACGCGTGAAAAGCACGGTTACGGACGATGGACAATCACGCAGTGTAGCTTTCGATGTGGGTGTGGCCATCACTCAAACCCTCGAAGACATGGGCCTGGAGTTTACTATAGAAGCTCCCGCCGACCTGGCCATGCAAAATACGCTTGCCGCCATGACGCCTGCTCAGCGCGGTAAGACAGCAGTAGCCATGCTGGCAACGGGAATGTTCATTAGCGACAACGCTGCTGCCAATGGTACAGGCCTAAAAGCCAGCAATGCGCTCAATGCCTTCTTGCAGAATGAAATACAAAACATTGCAGAGGGCGCCCTGCGCACCATCGACGTGAACCTGGGTGTCGAAAGTGGAACGTCAAGCAAGGGAACCGCAACCACCGACTATTCCTTCCAGTTTGCCAAACGCTTTTGGGGCGACCGTGTTAGCGTAATGATAGGTGGAAAGGTAAGTACCGGAGAAGATGCCACTAACAGTGCTGAAAGTTTTATCGATAACATATCCTTAGAGTATCGGCTCGATAAATCGGCCGCTCGGCAGCTTAAGGTTTTCTACCAGCGCGATGTGAGAGACCCCCTCGAAGGGCAGCTCAGCAAAGCCGGCGCAGGATTGGTGATGCGTAAAAAGAGTAATAATTTGGGCGTATTGTGCATATTCAAGCGTAAGAAAGATGAAGAAAAGAAATAGCCGCAAGGGGTGTAGTGATGCAAGAGGCCTTCTGCTGTGTGCCCTCATGGTGTTCGCAGCGTGTTCCACCACCTCGAACCTGCCCGATGGGGAGCAACTCTATATAGGTATTAAGGAAATAACGTATAACGAAGACCTGAACAAGCAAGAAACCGCTCGCCAGAGAAAGGCTGACTCTACAGGTGTCATTACAGCCGTGTCGAATGCCGTGAAGGCCGCCCGGGCTGCCCTTGAGGGCAAGGCGGCAGAATTCACCGAAGAGGAGATGAACCCCAAATCGCTCTCGAAGGCAGAGCGCAAACTTTATGAAGAAAAGATGGAACGCGACAAAAAAGCCTTCGAAATGGCGAAGGCCGAGGTCGATGCCGTTTTGGCCTACGCACCCAACTATTCGCTGATGGGGTCGAGCAGTTTGCGCTCACCCTTTAAGCCAGGGTTGTGGATATACAATAGCTTTGTGAACGATTCCACACGATTTGGCCGATGGATGTTCAAGGCCTTTGCTTCTACGCCGACTTTCATTTCGAATGTAAGCCCAGAAACGCGCTCAAAGGTCGCTGAAAATACACTCCATAACTATGGATACTTTCATGGAAAGGTGGACTACGAAATCCTCTCGCAGCGCGACCCCAAGAAAGCAAAGATGGCTTACCACGTCACCACAGGTCCCGTTTTCCGGCTCGATTCCATAGAATATACGGGGTTCACTGCCCACGCAGACAGCATCCTGCGTCGCTATGAGGATAAAAAACTTCTCAAGCGCGACGACGCATTCAGTGTAGTAAACCTCTCGAGCGAGCAAACCCGCATCAGCGAATTGCTGCGTGCTAACGGACACTATTTCTATTCGCCCAACTATACAACTTTCCGTGCCGACACCTTTCAGCGCAAAAACTATGTACAATTGCAAGTGCGGCCTGCCGACGGTTTGCCGCCCGAGGCCAACAAGATATGGCGCATCGGCGATATCCACGTGAACTTTCGCGATTTGAATGGTGCTCATTCTTTCACGTTGCCACGCCTTAACCGTCAGGCTCCAGGCCAGAAGCCGCCCAAGTTGACAAAGGCTGAGCGTCAGGCTCGCCAACTGCGCCGACAGGAGCGCTTGAAACAAGAAGGGGCAAGGGCAAAGTTGGGATTGCGTCCCTATATGTTTCGTCATGCCATCTTCCATCGCTATGGCGATATGTATCGGCTGCGTTTCGAGGAGTTGTCGCTCGAAAAACTAAGTTCGATGGGTATCTTCAGCCAGTTCGACCTCAATTATGTACCGCGCCAGAAGGCTGACTCCCTTGCAGGGCAAACCGCATCGTCGATAAGTTCCTCCGATACACTCGACATCTATCTCAATGCCGTGATGGACAAGCTCTATGACAGTTCGCTCGAAATGAACGCCACCATCAAAAGTAATCAGCAGGTGGGTCCTGGACTCACCTATGCCTTAGCCAAACGCAATGCTTTCAGAGGCGGCGAAAAGGTTTCGTTCAAGATTTATGGCTCCTACGAGTGGCAAACGGGCAGTGGCAGTTCTGGAGGTAATTCGTTGCTCAATTCCTACGAGTTGGGCACAAGCCTCTCGTTCGAATTTCCACGTTTCGTATTGCCTTTTGTGTCGAGTCGCCATTTGCGCTTTCCGGCCACCACAACCTTCTCTCTTGAGGCCGATTGGCGCAATAGGGCCAGTTTCTTCCAAATGGTGAGCATCGCTGCTCTGGCCAACTACTCATGGTATCGTCGGCGCACACTGACACACAGCATTGAGGTGAAACTCGACTACGACAAAATGCTGACCACCACGCATGCCTTCGATTCTATTATGCGCGAAAATCCCGTGATCGAAACCTCCATGCGCGACCAGTTCATCCCTTCCATAGCCTATACGCTCACTTATCAGTCGTCAAGGCAACACCGTAACCCCGTTTGGCTGCAAATTGGCATCAAAGAGGCCGGAAACCTTGCGTCGCTAGGCTATGCTGCCTTCGGACGCTCGTTCAATGAGCGAGATAAGTCGTTTTTCGGAAATCCATTTGCCCAGTTCCTTAAACTTACAGGCGAACTACATTATACCGTGCCCATCAGCAAAAGCCTCACCCTTGCTACGCGTGCCTTTGCAGGAGCACTCTTTAGCTATGGTAATAGCCTCAGAGCCCCCTATGCCGAGCAATTCTATGTGGGAGGTGCCAACAGCCTGCGCGGTTTCACGGTGCGCAGTGTGGGGCCAGGCGGCTATAAGAGTCCCGAGAGCCGATATTCATACATAGATCAGACGGGCGATCTAAAGTTCGAAGTGAATGCGGAGATGAGGGCACATCTTTTTGGAAATCTCCACGGAGCCCTTTTTGTCGATGCAGGAAACGTGTGGCTTCTTCGCCATTACGACAAATATCACGATGCTACGTTTTCAGCTCCCAACCTAGCAAAAATAGCTGTCAATACGGGAGTGGGATTGCGCTACGACATGGAATTCCTCGTGTTTCGTTTCGACCTTGGTGTACCGCTCCATGCCCCCTACGACACGGGAAAGTCGGGTTGGTATAACATTCCAAAGTTTTGGCGAGGTCTGGCATTCCATTTCGCCATAGGATATCCATTCTGATTTGATATTGAATAATATTCACATTCTACACATTATGAAAAACACGCTAAGCCGTTTAGCTACTCTGCGTCACCTGCTCGACACTGTAGCTATGAGCAGTCAAGAAGATATTCAGAAACATCTGGCTGCCCACGGCTTCAAGGTGTCGCAGCCCACGCTCTCAAACGACCTCCGCCGGTTGGGCGCCACTCGCATCATCACGTCTGATGGGCCTCGCTATGTGCAGCCTTCTCATCCACTCTACCAGCGCCAGACGGAAGGCGGCACAAGGCCCACGGCCAGTGGGGTCGGCCCCGTAAGTCTCTCGTTTTCGGGCACGCTGGCAGTGCTTCATACTCGTAGGGGATATGCTCAGGCTGTGGCCAACGATATCGAAGAATCCAAAATTAAGGACTGCCTGGCCGTCGTGGCCCAGGACAGCACAATCTTGGCAGTGATGAGTGAGAAGTGCTCGCGAGAACAGTTTGTCGATGAGCTACGAAAGGTAATACCTCATTTGGAATTGGCATAATGCCAGGTCATCTTTTGAACTTGAACTGCACGTTCTTAAATCCACCATTTACTTCAAATGGGGAAAACACTGATAAGCATTTGTCGATACCACCGAAAGCCTCCACTGCCTCGGCACTGGCGGTGCGCCCTGCCTGCCACTCGGTGAGGAGTCTTATTTCGACGGGAAGGTAAAGTCGGTTTTCGTGACACCCTCGCCGTAGATGGTCTTGAAGTCATCGCGCATGGAGATGACGTGGTAGCCGGCCTCGCGCCACTGCTGTCCCAGCGTGAGGGCTTTTTCGCGGTTGGCATGGTCGCGCTGGTCGTCATCGGCAATGAGCATGAAGGCTGCCGACTTATACTTCGGGTTACTGAGCGCATAGTTGTGCATGGCTGCGTCGCCGCCGCTGTTGCCGAACGAAAGCACAGGCACCTTGCCAATCTCCTGGGCTATCTGCTTCACCTTGTTGGTCTTCAGGTTCTTGATGATGAGTTCGTCGGTGCGCAGGATGCTCTCCTCACGGCCCATCGTGTAGTTGACGCCCTC
>CADBQP010000009.1 GCA_902796835.1 uncultured Bacteroidales bacterium | reverse complement strand
TTAACAGGAAAGACAGCCTTGATCACGGGTGCAGCCCGCGGCATAGGCAAAGCCATAGCGCTTAAATTTGCCGAGGAAGGTGCCAACATTGCCTTCACCGACCTCGTTATCGACGAAAACGGAAAGCAGACCGAACAAGAAATTGCCGCGAAGGGTGTGAAATGCATCGGATATGCGTCAAACGCCGCCGACTTTGCCCAAACCGAGGAGGTGGTTGGCAAGGTGAAAGAAGACTTTGGCTCTATAGACATTCTGGTTAACAATGCCGGAATCACAAAAGACGGCCTCATGATGCGCATGACCGAGCAGCAATGGGACGCCGTGATAGCCGTAAACCTGAAGTCGGCCTTTAACTTCATCCATGCCTGCACGCCCATCATGATGCGTCAGCGCAGCGGTTCGATCATCAACATGGCCAGCGTTGTAGGTGTGCACGGAAATGCAGGCCAAAGCAACTATGCCGCCTCGAAAGCCGGCCTCATTGCCCTGGCCAAGAGCATTGCCCAGGAAATGGGAAGCCGCGGCATACGCGCCAACGCCATTGCCCCGGGATTCATCGAAACGGCCATGACAGCGGCCCTGCCCGAAGAGGTGCGCAAGGAATGGTGTCAGAAGATACCCCTTCGCCGCGGCGGACAGGTGGAAGACATTGCCAACGTGGCACTCTTCCTGGCCAGCGACCTGTCCTCGTACGTGAGCGGACAGGTTATTCAGGTCGACGGCGGCATGAACATGTAAAGCCCAAGCCAGGAATCGAACCGAACACGAAAAACAAACAAACATCTTTGGGCGCGCATCAAGTTTGCCCAAAGATGTTTGTTTTCGTAAACTTGCACTTTCAAACCTCCGTCATGAAACTTTTCCCCATGTTTCGCACCTCACATCATGGCCTGCACCGGGCCCTGCTACTCATTGCCATATTCATTTCCTCGCCAAGGCTGCTGGCACAAGACTATCCCCTTCCCCAAGTGCCCGACAGCATTCTCAGCGTAAACGCAAGAGCCAATTATGTGGTGGAGCGCTTTTGGCAGCACTACGACTTTGCCGACACCACCCTGCTGGGCACTCTCTATGCCGAACAGGCGCTTGCCAACTACCTCACCATGCTCACCTATGCCGACGACGGGCCGCGTAATGCCAGCATAGCCCACTTTGCAGAAGCCTGCCGCTCCAACCGACAAGCAGAACAGTATTTCTTCAAAACAACAGAGCGATACCTCTACTACAACGACTCTCCGCTGCGCAACGAGCCCATCTACCTGCAAGTGCTGAGCCGGTTCATGCTATCTGACGACGAGGGCATCAGACTACGCTCTCAATACATGCTGGGGCTCGTAGGCCGCAACATGCCTGGCACCATGGTGAGCAACTGCCAGTTGCGACTGCCCGACGAAAGCCTGACAACCCTCCACAGCCTTCTGCCCCAGAGCGGAGCCTGCATTGTGGTCTTCTACGACCCCGACTGCGAGACATGCCTCAGCACCCTCTTCCGGCTCAAGTATTCCGTACCCCTGCGCAACGCCATCAGCCAGGGTCGGCTGCGCCTCATTGCCATCTATGCCGAAGGCGACGAGAAGCAATGGCGCGAAACGCTCGGCGAAATGCCCAAAAACTGGACCGTTGCCATGGACACGGGCGACGTGAGGGAACAGAGCCTTTTCGACCTGAAAAGCATGCCTACCCTACTCTTGCTCAAAGCCAACGGAGAAGTGGTGATTAAGGATGCCACCTTCAAAGAACTGGAACAACATCTGCTCAACACGGCACAATAAACGCCACGATACAAACTAAGGCCGCCTATTTTCTCTTGCATAGGCGGCCTTAATTGTGATTTCCCTCCAATCGGGAGCAGTCAATGCGTGGCTTGCCACCACGCCGAGTTGGCGAAATTGCTGGTGGCCTGCCCATGGACAGAGGGGTCGCTAATGGTGAGCCCCGAAAAAGTGCGCAGATTCACCCTGCCCCCCCCACCGCTGGCTGTATAGTAGTGGGGGGTGTTCACCTTATAGGGCACCAGTCGCGAAAGCTGCTCACGCGCCCGCTGCAAAAGCACGCTGTCGCCGCAAAGATGCTCCACGTAGTCGCCCATGTCGAAAAACAAAGTAGGGTAATAGCCATCGAGAGTCTGCAACTTGGCGCGTTGCGATTCATCGAACTCATACTGGCCGTTTATCTCGCGCATAATTTGGGCCATGGCCTCCACTTCACTACAGTCGATGGCTGCCAGCGTGCCGCAAGGAGGATTGTATTGCGTGTAGAACGAAAGGAATTTCGACATCACGCTGTCGAATCGCGGCTCGGGCGCAATGAGATCGCTAAAAATAAGATCGTAGGGCAAGCCATACCTCAGCATTTCGCAGGCAGAGCCTATGAGCCATCGTGTGACGTGTCGAAGGTCATAGGCCACTTCGACGCCAGCCATATAGCAATCGTCGAAACAAATAAAGTCCATGGGCATTTGCGACTGGAGCAAGACATCCACAAAATCGGGTATGGCAATTTGCTCGTCGCCATACCACCCTCCAAAAGATTTCGGGCGCACCTTGGGAGCCGTAGTGCGAAGCGGAGGTAACCACCCCGTCCCATGACAACCCACTATGAGCGCATAGCGTGCTGTGGCGGGGGTGGCAAATTGACGCACGTCGCTCAGCACCTGCGACATGCCTTCAGGTTTGATTGCATTAAAGTTGCGATAGACTTTCAGCGTATCGCGGAAGCAACTGCCACGGCCATAAAGAATTTCCACCAACGAGCCCTCTGTGGGAGCTGTGGCCCGGAACACGAGCAGCCGCTGACGCTGCAGACCTCCGTGTTCCTCAATGCTGCGCTCCATCATCCGCACATTGTTGGTAAAGGCATTCTGCAAATCGTCGGCCCAGGGTTGAAACACGATAAGTGTGCGCTGTGCATTTGCCTCGGGCGAGGGCATATAGGGCCCGTCGTCATCACTGCAAGCCACAGTCACAAACAAGCTAAGAAGCAGAAGCAAACCGCATTGAACCACTTTATATTTTGAAGAGTATATCATAAAAAACATTGTTTACGGCTACAAAAGTAACACAAACCAGCGACATCGCGAAACTCCTTATCCAAAAGCACATACCAGACACATTATCACCCAGGCATCCAAAAAAGTAGAACGAAATCTTCGTATTGCGCACATTTTGCATTACTTTTGCTCTCGAAATGAACACACTGCGCAGAATTCTACTCTCACTCGCCATGCTCACCCTTGGCTCGATGATTACCTTTTCGGCCAAGAAGGGCGACTTTGTGCTCGTTATCGATGCCGGACACGGCGGACACGACGCCGGTGCAGTAGGCAACTTCTCGCGCGAGAAAGACATCAATCTCAAGGTGGCGCTCGAATTCGGGCGGCTGGTCAAGCAGAACTGCCCCGACGTAAAGATCATATACACTCGCTCCACCGATGTGTTCATCCCCCTCTACAAACGCGCCGACATTGCCAACAAGGCCAAGGCCGACGTCTTCATTTCGATACACACCAACTCCGTGGCTAAAGGCTCGCCCCGCACGGCCCGAGGTGTGGAAACCTACACGAATGGTATTGCCCAGTCGAAAGCCAACATGGCCGTGGCACAACGCGAAAACTCCGTCATCATGCTCGAGAGCGATTACAAGCAGCGCTATCAAGGCTTTGACAACTCACCGGAGAGCTACGTCATCTTCGAACTCATGCAAGACCAATACATGGAAAAAAGCGTGGAACTGGCTCGCCACATTCAGCGCCACCTACGCAAAACAGGTGGCAGACCCGACCGTGGTGTACACCAGGCCAGCCTCGCAGTGCTTCGTCTCTCGGCCATGCCCAGCGTACTGGTCGAAGTAGGCTTCATTTCCACTCCCGACGAAGAAAAATACCTTAACACCGACGATGGCATACGCACCACAGCCCGCTGCATATACAACGGATTCGTGCAATATCGCAACGTACACGACCGCTCGGCAAAACCCCTGCCACTAGAGAGAGCTACAGTGCCCGAAAAACCGGCCGACGTAGAACCACAAATTGAAAAGGTGGCCGTCCCCCAAAAGGCTGAAAAAGCCGAGGAAGCTCCCGCTCAGAAAAAGGCTGAGCCAGAGAAAAAAGAAACCAACCAGCCTCCAAGCAGAAACGAAGCCGAAGAACCCGTCAAAGAAGTTGAAGCCGGAACTGACGAAAGCCCCGTATTCAAAGTGCAGATACTCGTTTCGCCCACAAAACTCAAGAGCAACGATGTCAAACTCAAGGGAGAGAAGGACGCAGAGTTCTACATAGAAGGAAAGGCCTACAAATATACAATTGGCGCCACCAAAGACTACTCCGAGATACGCCTCATACATAAAAAGCTCAAGGAAAAATTCCCCGACGCCTTCATTATAGCCTTCAGCGGCAAACAACGCATCAGCACCAACGAGGCGCTCAAACTGATTGGGAAGTAAACCTCGCAGAAGCTATCTCACAATAACAAAAAGCAACCCACACTATATAAAATATTATACTCACACGAATGAAATTCTTTACCCGCGAAGTTAAAATAGCCATCACAGCCATCATAGCCGTTGTACTACTGTTTTTGCTCATCAACTTTCTTAAAGGCATCAACGTATTCAAGTCGACCAACACCTACTACGTGGAGTTTCCCGACATAGCCGGGCTCACCGTTTCGAATGCCGTATATGCCAACGGCTACCCCGTGGGCATTGTGCGCACCATAAACTACGACTATAGCCGCACCGACCGTGTCATTGTAGGCATGGAGCTCGACAAGAGCATGCGAGTGCCTGCCGGAACAGTGGCCGAACTTTCCACCAGCCTCATGGGCGGAGTCAAGATGAGCCTTGTGTTGGGCCCCAACCCACTGCAAATGCTTTCGCGCGGTGACACCATTCGTGGAGGTATGCATGCCGGAGCCATGGACCAGGTGGAAAGCCTCATGCCCACCATCACGGCCATGGTGCCAAAGCTCGATTCTATCCTGGCCAACTTCAACCGCCTCTCGGCAGACCCAGCCTTGACCAAAAGCCTGGCCAACACGGCTGAACTCACCGGAAACCTGGCCAAGACATCTGCACAGCTTAACAAAATGATGGCCGACGACATCCCCTCGATGATGGCCAAACTTAATGCCACCAGCCAAAATCTTCAGACTCTCTCGGGAAACCTCTCGAAAGTTGACGTAGAAAAAACCATGGCCGGAGTGGATGCCACCATTACAGAAATGCAACAATTCTCGGCAAACCTTAAAGCCATAAGCACCACCATAAACAATCAAATCAACAGCCGCGACAACTCCATGGGACTCCTCATGCAAGACCGCGCGCTCTATGACAACCTTAACCAAACCATTAAAAGTGCCGACAGTCTGCTCACCGACCTGAAAGCACATCCAAAACGCTACGTGCATTTCTCAGTATTCGGGAAAAAAGATAAGTAAGAAGATTTGCCGACAAAAGTTTTTTCAATAACTTTGTCACGTTTTGGCAACACGAAACCGATGAATCAAAATCAAACGGCACAAGAGCGCTGGGAAGCCTGCTTAGACCTGCTGCGCACAAAATTGCCACAAAAAACATTCGACACGTGGATTGTCCCACTTGAGTTCGTATCGCACAAAGAAAACGAACTCACTCTGAGTGTGCCCAATAAGTTTGTGCGCGATTTCATCGAGGAACATTGCATACACGAACTCCACGAAAGCCTGAAAGCCACCTTCGGCGATGACATCAGATTGCTCTATGCTCTCAGGCCAAATCAAGCCCATGAGCCCGAGCCCGTCAAAAGTGTCAAGCACGAGAGCAAACTGCCCCCGCTCGACCCGCAGCTCAACCATCGCTATGCGTTTGAGAATTTCGTAGAAGGAAAGAGCAACAAACTGGCACTTACTGTGGCTTTGGCCATTGCCAACAACCCTCCACAGCCCACGTTCAACCCCCTTTTCGTATATGGTCCTTCGGGCATAGGGAAAACCCACCTTGCCAATGCCATAGGAATCAGAGTGCGAGAGAAATTTCCCAACAAACGCGTGCTGTTTGTACCTGTCCACGTATTCAAGACGCAATACACCGAGTCGGTGAAGCTCAACACCACCAATGACTTCATAGCCTTCTATCAGAGCATAGACGTGCTAATTATTGACGACATTCAAGAACTCACCACCCCCAAAACACAGCAAACCTTCTTCCACATATTCAACCATCTGCACCAAAACAACCGCCACATTGTAATAACCTGCGACCGCGCCCCCTCGCAAATCGAAGGAATGGACGACCGCATGTTGTCACGATTCAAGTGGGGTATCACAGCCGAGATTGAGCGTCCCGACATTCAATTACGCATCGACATTCTGAAATCAAAAATATATCGCGACGGCTTATCGATGAATGATTCTGTAGTGAGCTACATTGCCAAAAACGTAAGCAGTAGTGTCAGAGAGCTCGAAGGAGTGGTGAATTCCATGATGGCATACAGCATCATGGACAATTGCGAAATCGACATTAAACTTGCCGCCAGCGTCATAGCACGAACCGTGAAAAGCGAGGGAGCCGAGCTCACCCTCGACGACATTGTGCAAACCATATGCAAACACTTCGGGCTGAAACAGAAAGACCTTTTGTCGAAATCGCGCAAGCAAAACATCGTGCAGGCTCGCCAGCTTGCCATGCACTTGGCCAAGAAGCACCTTGAGCTGTCATTCTCGCAAATAGGGCAACGCATTGGAAAACGCGACCACACAACCGTGCTTCATGCCTGCAACCAAGTGGCAGCAAGGCTCAGCACCGACAAGACTTTCAGAGCCGAAATGGAGGAAATCGAAACACAACTGAAGCACTAACGACCATCAACCCACGCTTCATCTTTCTACACATAACAAAATAATCCGCAGTGCCCTTCTTAATGAGACACTGCGGATTATTATTTGGAGAGAGCCTACTTCCTTAAAACCTAAATCCACGCACGAAGCCTGAAGACGGCATAGAAAATGCCCGTCACAATGAGCGAGCCCACCACTACCACGGGGAAGCCCCACCACTGGTGTTCCATACCGTTAATAAGGTTCATGCCAAAGATGCTGGCGATGAGCGTAGGAAACATTAGCACAATGCTCACACTGGTCATTGACTTCATCACTCCACTCATGTTGTTGTTGATGATGCTGGCATAGGTCTCCATTGTAGAGTCGAGAATGTTCGTATATATGTTGGTTGTTTCGCGAGCCTGATTCATCTCGATAGTTACGTCCTCAATGAGATCGGCATCAAGTTCGTCGACAGGCAACTTGAATTTCAACTTAGAAAGCAACGTTTCGTTTCCGCGAATGCTCGTAATGAAATAAGTTAGGCTATCCTGCAGACGCGACAGGCTAATGAGGTCTTCATTGTCGATAGTGCGGTCTTCGAGATTTTGCTTAGCCTCTTCAATGAGGATTGAAATCTGCTTCAGTCGCTTCAGATACCATACTGAGGACGAGAGGAAGAGTCTGAACACGAGGTCGACAGCATCAGTAAATCCCCTGTTGCGTCGCTGCTGATACGACACGAAGTCTATCATCATATTAGTCTCGAAATTGCACACAGTGACGCATACATCCTTATTCAAAATAATGCCAAGGGGAATAGTTGTGTGCGGGGTGCGGCTCTGCACTTCCTTCACATAGGGAATACGCAAGATAATGAGTTGCCAGCCCTCATCGTATTCATAACGCGAGCGCTCGTCTTTATCTCGAATGTCGTCGAGGAAATAAGAAGGGATGTTAAGCTCAGAGCAGAGAAACTCTTCGTCTTCGGTCGTGGGGCAGGTCACCTGCGTCCAGCAGTTTGGCTCCCACGCTTCCAAGGTACGCAGACCTTTGTTGATGTTCCAGAAAGTTCGCATAGGCTTTTCTCCATGTTTAATAGTGATGAGGAGAGAAGCCATCGTGCGATGCTCTCCTTATCACATCAATTGATTTTCCGCGTAATAGTCGTCCATTTTCTCTTAAAATACTTAAAATAATTGTGCGCCTAACAGGACTCGAACCTGCACAACCAAGGTTACTAGATCCTAAGTCTAGCGCGTCTACCAGTTCCGCCACAGGCGCCAGTTGCGGCTGCAAAAATACGTCTTTTAGGCGAAAGGAGAGATTTTTTTGGCGTTTTTTTTGTAATTTTGCCATTGATTTCAAAAATCCATTTCATAATTATACCTACTCCCATCTATGAGCGACGAGATAAAGACCCCTCTCGACCCCGCAGCCGAAAGCGACCTTGAGCCACAAGAAGGCGAAGCCTCTTCTTCCACATCAAACCACTACCGCCCAGGTGATTCGCCCGACGGAGTACGCCATCAACTGACGGGCATGTATCAGAACTGGTTTCTCGACTATGCCTCCTATGTCATTCTGGAACGTGCCGTACCCCATTTGGCAGATGGCTTCAAACCTGTGCAGCGACGCATCATGCACTCCATGAAGCGCCTGGACGACGGGCGTTACAACAAGGTAGCCAACATTGTGGGACATACCATGCAGTTTCACCCTCATGGCGATGCCTCCATAGGCGACGCATTGGTGCAGATGGGACAAAAAGACCTCCTTGTCGACTGTCAGGGCAACTGGGGCAACGTGCTAACCGGCGACTCGGCTGCCGCACCTCGTTATATCGAGGCAAGGCTCTCAAAATTTGCCCTTGATGTGCTCTTCAATCCCAAGACCACCGAATGGAAACTTTCCTACGACGGACGAAACAAGGAACCGGTGACATTGCCCGTAAAGTTTCCGCTATTGCTGGCCCAGGGGGCCGAAGGCATTGCAGTAGGCCTCTCAGCAAAAATCTTGCCCCACAATTTGGGCGAAATTTGCGATGCCGCCATCAGCTATCTCAAGGGCGAAGAATTCCACCTCTATCCCGACTTTCAGACCGGCGGTTCCATTGATGTGCGCAACTATAACGACGGCATGCGCGGTGGCAGCATAAAAATAAGGGCCAAAATCGAAAAGCTTGATGCCAAGACGCTCGTCATACGAGAGATTCCTTTCGGGAAAACCACTTCTACACTCATTGACAGCATTCTCAAAGCCAATGAAAAGGGAAAGATAAAAATACGCCGCGTCGACGACAACACGGCTGCCGAAGTGGAAATACAGATTCAGCTTGCTCCTGGCACCAGCAGCGACAAAACCATTGACGCACTCTATGCCTGCACCGACTGCGAAGTGTCGGTTTCGCCCAACTGTTGCGTAATCGACGACAAGAAGCCCTGTTTCATGACGGTTTCCGACGTGTTGCGGGCCAGTGTAGAACGTACCAAGGACTTGCTGCGCCGTGAATTGCTTATACGCCGCGGTGAATTGCTCGAGAGCCTGCACTACGCCTCGCTCGAGCGCATCTTCATTGAGGAGCGCATTTATAAAGGCAAGCCATTCGAAGAGGCCAAAGACATGGACGCCGCCTGCGAATACATTGACGAGCGACTCACGCCCTTCTATCCTCAAATGGTGCGCGAAGTCACGAAGGACGACATTCTGCGGCTCATGGAAATCAAGATGGCCCGCATTCTGCGCTTCAACAAAGACAAGGCCGAAGAAGCCATAGCCCGCATGAAAGACGAGATGGCCCGCATCGACCGCGACCTGAAGAACATGACTCAAGTGGCCTGTAACTGGTATGAACTCATCAAAGCCAAATACGCCGCCGAACATCCGCGCCGCACCGAAATACGCTCGTTCGACACCATCGTAGCCAACAAAGTGGTAGAGGCCAATCAAAAACTCTACATCAACCGTGAGGAAGGCTTCATGGGAACGGGTTTGAAAAAAGACGAATTCATAGAAAACTGCTCTGACATTGACGACGTCATTATTTTCTACAAAGACGGCACATACAAGGTGACGCGAGTGGCCGACAAAGTGTTTATCGGCGAAACCGAACGCTCGAAAAATGAAAAGAAAAAGGCAGAAATCGAGCACATCGCCATTTTCAAGAAAAACGACAGCCGCACTATATATAATGTAGTATATCGCGATGGGAAAAGTGGAGCACACTATGCAAAGCGCTTCAATGTGACAAGCATCACCCACGACCGCGAATACGACGTGACACAAGGAAAGCCGGGCAGCCGCATTGCCTACTTCACAGCCAACCCCAACGGAGAAGCTGAAAGCGTACGTGTCATGCTGAAACCCGACCCACGACTCCGTAAAACGTCCATTGACTACGACTTCAGCAACCTCGCAGTAAAAGGCCGAGCCTCGCGGGGCAATCTGATTACTCGCAATCCCGTATACCGCATACTTCTCAGAGCCCACGGAGCCTCTACGCTGGGCGGGCGCAAAGTTTGGTTCGACCACGACGTATGTCGTCTCAATTTCGATGAGCACGGACAGTATTTGGGCGAATTCCATAGCGAGGACCTCATACTCGTGGTGCTCAAAAACGGTGAATTCTACACCACAAACTTCGACCCCAACAACCATTACGAGCAAGACATTCTGCTCATCCGAAAGTTCAATCCCAACGAAGTGTTTACGGCTGTGCTCTACGATGCTGCACAGCAGAACTATCTATACATCAAGCGCTTTGTGTTCGAAAAATTCACCTCGAGCCGCAGGCAGAATTTCCTTGGCGAAAATTCCGAATCACAGCTTGTGCTTCTCACCGACACCGTCTATCCCCGACTGTTGCTCACCTATGGCGGTGCCGACAGCTTCCGCGAACCACTCGAGATCGACGTAGATTCCTACATTGCCGTCAAAGGCTTTAAGGCGAAAGGAAAACGCATTACCACCTGCAGCGTTGAAAAGGTGACAGAACTCGAGCCTCTGCGCCAGCCCGAGCCAGATGTCGAGACCCCGGCAAGCGATGAAGAGACTTCCACAAACCTCAACGACGAGACACTTCCTGCACTGGAAGAGGCCGAAACGGAACTGACGGGACAACTTGGCTTCGAATTTGAATAGTAAGAACAAGCAAACACATATGTAAGTTGCCGACCACTTTCGAGTGGGTCGGCAATTTTTTTTTGCTTAATGTTTCTTAATTGCTCGCGCGGTTCGGGGCTTTTGTTTATCTTTGGCTGCATGAAACAGTATTTAGACCTCTTGCGCCACATCATGGATGCTGGCGTTGACAAAACAGACCGCACGGGAACAGGCACGCGCAGTGTTTTTGGACACCAAATGCGCTTCAATCTGGAAGATGGGTTTCCGCTGCTCACTACAAAGAAACTACACCTAAAGTCCATCATATACGAACTCCTTTGGTTTCTCAAGGGCGACACAAACGTGCAATACCTGCAAGAACATGGGGTGCGCATTTGGAACGAATGGGCCGATGAGCGAGGCGACCTGGGCCACATCTACGGATACCAATGGCGTTCATGGCCCGACTATAGCGGCGGTGTCATCGACCAGATTTCTGAGGTTGTTGAAACTATCAAGACACATCCCGACTCGCGTCGCATGGTGGTGAGCGCATGGAATGTAGCCGACCTGCCCCACATGAAGCTGCCCCCCTGCCACCTGTTGTTCCAATTCTACGTAGCCAACGGCAAGCTCTCGCTGCAACTCTATCAGCGTAGCGCCGACATGTTTTTAGGCGTACCCTTCAACATTGCAAGCTACGCACTGCTGCTCATGATGATGGCACAGGCAACTGGGCTGAAGCCAGGAGAATTTATACATACCACGGGCGACACACACATCTACCACAATCACTTCGACCAAGTGGCACTGCAACTCACCCGCGAGCCACGCCCTCTGCCCCAAATGCTACTCAATCCTAACGTCAAGAGCATTTTCGACTTCCAGTTCGACGATTTCACGCTGACCAATTACGACCCATGGCCCCATATCAAGGGCATTGTTTCCGTGTAAACGACAAAAACTCATGAAAAACCTTACGATTATCGCTGCCGTAGCGCAAAACGGCGCCATAGGCTATAAGGGTGGCCTCATCTATAAGTTGGCGGCCGATATGCAACACTTCAGACGCGCTACAATGGGCCACACCGTGCTCATGGGGCGTCTCACTTTTGAGTCGTTGCCCAAGGGTGCCCTACCCCATCGACGCAACATGGTGCTCACCCGCAGCAAGTCGTTCAGTGCCGAGGGTGTGGAACGGTTTTCCTCCATGGCAGACGCTTTGGCCGCCACCACGCCCGACGAAGAGGTCTATGTCATTGGCGGAGCCAGCCTCTACGCCGAGGCCATGGCATGGGCCACGCGGCTGCTTATCACACACGTGGAGCACACTCCCAAAGATGCCGATGTGTTTTTCCCTCACATCGATGAACAAACATGGCATTGTGTGGCGCGTGAATACCATGCGGCCGATGCTGACAATGAACAAGCCTTTGTAATTGCCGAATACGAAAAAACCGATGATACCGAATAATCGCAAACCTTTTTTCTCAGGTTTTCAGAAAGCCTTGCATAGAATTCTTCCTCGCCTGCTTGCTTTTGTGGTATGCCTTCAGCCCCTCAGCATGAAGGCTGACAAGGAAGTGCGGCTGAGACTCATCGAGACAAGCGACGTCCACGGAAACTATCTGCCCTACGACTTCATTGCTAAACACCGTGGATTAGGCGGATTGTCGCGCGTGGCCACCTATGTTTCGGCGCAGCGCGATTCGCTTGGCGAGCAGCAAGTGGTGTTGCTCGACAATGGCGACATACTGCAAGGCCAGCCAACGGCCTACTATTATAACTACATAGATACCATCTCGCCCCATTTCTGTGCCGAGGCACTTAACTATCTTCGCTACGATGCAGCCACCATTGGCAACCACGACATTGAAACGGGCCATCGCGTTTACGACCGCTGGGTGAAGCAATGCCGTTTCCCTATGCTCTGCGCCAACGCCATCGACCAACGCACGAGCAGTCCCTATTGGCGTCCCTACACCATTATTGAACGAGCCGGGGTGCGCATTGCCGTGCTCGGAATGATTACCACCAGCATCCCCCAGTGGCTGCCACGCAACTTGTGGGCAGGAATCGAATTTGCCGACATGGTAGAAACTGCACGTGTGTGGATGCCCGTGCTTCGCGGCGAGGAAAGAGCCGACGTGGTGGTGGGCCTCTTCCACTCCGGTGCCGGCAAGGCCGATGCCAAAGATTCATATCAGGAAAATGCGGCCTACCAGGTGGCACATCAGGTGCCAGGCTTCGACGTAATTTTTTATGGTCACGACCATCGTGCAGCATGCAAAACCGTGCGCAATATAGAGGGAGGAGATGTGCTTGTGCTCAACCCCGGCTCCAGCGCCATGAACGTGGCAGTGGCCGACGTAGCGGTCACTATGCGCGGCAAACGTACCAAAGCAGTCAACGTTGAGGGAAAGATTGTAAGCATTGCCAATCTTGCACCTCAAGCCGAATATCTCAATAATTTCATTGCGCAATTTAAGGCCATCAAGGCTTTCACCGAGACACCCATCTGCAATTTTCAGACCGACCTTTCAACACGCGACGCCTATTTTGGTCCCTCATCGTTCGTAGATTTCATTCACACGTTGCAACTACAGCTTTCGGGGGCCGACATCTCGTTTAATGCTCCGCTTAGCTACGACACCCACATCAAAGCCGGTCCTGCCACAGCTGGCGACATGTTCAATCTATATAAGTTTGAAAACATTCTCTATCTCATGGCACTCACGGGAAAAGAGGTGAAAGACTATCTCGAATACTCCTACGGCGGGTGGGTGCGCACCATGACAAAGGACACCGACACGATGCTTCTCTTTCAGCCGCATCCTGAAAAAGTCACAGAGCCCTGGCAGCGGCTCGTCACCCCGAGCTATAATTTCGACAGCGCTGCCGGACTGCGCTATAGTGTTGATCTCAGTGCTCCACGCGGACAGCGCATTGTCATCAAGAGCATGGCCGACGGCAGCCCCTTCTGCCTTGACAGCCTATATACGGTGGCCGTCAACTCCTATCGCGGCAATGGCGGTGGGAATCTCATCACCGAAGGTGCCGGCATCAACAAGGCCGAATTGCCCAGCCGCACTATTTGGAGCACGGAAAAGGACTTTCGCTTCTATTTGATGCAAGCCCTGAAAAAACTCAAGACAGTCAATCCTCAGCCGCTCAACCAATGGGAGTTTGTGCCCGCCCAATGGGCCGAGAAGGCGCGACAGCGCGAAGAAAAACTGCTCTTTGAATAAAGCCTTCCTGCCCCAACGAGAGAGAGGCAACTCCCCCAAAAACGATTACTAACCTTCAAACATAAAAACCCCACCATGGACAAACATCTTGAATTGAACCAGAACCCGCTGGTCAACTACTTCAAAAAGCACCCCGAAGAGTTCACTAAGGCCGATTTCATCGACTACGTTCGACAACATGAAGTGCGGCTCGTCAATTTCATGTATCCTGGCGAAGACGGCAAACTCAAAACACTCAATTTCGTGGTGAACAATCTAGAATATCTCGAAACAATCCTGAGCGAGGGCGAGCGCGTGGACGGCTCCAGCCTCTTCCCCTCGTTCGTAGAGGCTGGCAACAGCGACCTCTATGTGGTTCCGCGCTTCCGCTCCGCCTTTCTTGATCCTTTTGCCGCCGAGCCCACACTCTGCTTTCTCTGCTCCTTCTATTCCAAAGACGGCAGCCCCTTCGACGCCTCTCCCAGCGAAACTCTGGTGAGAGCTGCTGCCTCCTTCCGTGAAGCCACGGGCATGGAGTTTGAAGCCATGGGCGAACTCGAATACTATGTCATAGCGCCCGAGCAACCCCTGTTCCCCACACCCGACCAGCGTGGCTACCACGAGAGCGCACCCTTTGCCAAGTTTGGAGCCTTCAGGCAAGAATGCATGAAGCGCATTGCCCAAATAGGCGGACTCATAAAATATGGGCACAGCGAGGTTGGAAACTTTAGCAGCCAGGGGCGCATTTTCGAACAAAACGAGATAGAATTTCTGCCATGTGCCGTTGAGAGCGCTGCCGACCAATTGCTGCTGGCCAAGTGGGTTATTCGCAACCTGGCCTACGAGCAAGGGCTCGACATTACTTTTGCCCCGAAAATCGTGGTGGGCGAAGCTGGCTCAGGACTGCACATCCACATGCGCATCACCAAGGACGGCCACAGCCTGATGCTAGACAACGACCTGAAGCTCAGCACCGTGGCCCGCCGCGCCATTGCCGGCATGATGAAACTTGCACCGGCCATCACAGCCTTCGGCAACAAAAATCCCACGTCATATCTTCGCCTTGTGCCCCATCAGGAAGCCCCCACCAACGTATGCTGGGGCGACAGCAACCGTTCTGCACTGGTGCGCGTTCCTCTGGGATGGACAAGCCGCAAGGACATGTGTGCCGAAGTAAATCCACAGGAGAAACCCGAGCCAAAACACACCGTAGACAAACAAACCTTCGAAATGCGTTCGCCCGACTGCTCGGCCGACATCTATCAGCTCATGGCCGGTCTTTGCGTTGCCGCACGCGAGGGACTCACCATGCCCGAGGCTGAAGCCCTGCAGATTGCCGCCGACAAATACGTAGCCATCAACATCCACGCCTCTGAAAATGCACAGCAACTGGCAGCCCTCGAAACACTGCCCACCTGCTGCGTCGAAAGCGCACAACGGCTGGAGGCCGACCGCGCCGTGTTCGAAGCCGAGGGAGTGTTCCGCCCACGCATGATCGACGGCATTGTAAATGCCCTGCGAAAATATGACGACACACAGCTTCACAAACAACTTGAGGGACATCCCGATAAGGTGCAGCAACTCGTCAACGAATTCTTCTATTGCGGATAGAGCCGGTTTCGCCCGTTCCACCTCACATTCAAGAATTTCCTCAAAACTGCACACTCATGTCAAAACTGAAATTCATAGTCCTTTGCCTACTTTGTGCCGCCACAGGGCTGCAGGCTCAGACCCTTGTGGGCGACTACGAAGAATTGCCCAATCCAGCTGTCGCCCCCGTTGGCGAATGGAACAAGTTGAGCGCCCTTGCCATTGGCTGGGGCACCACCGACATGCGCTATGCCAAGGAGCGCCCCGTCGCCCGCAAAAATCTCTCACTGAAAGCTAACCTGCACGGATGGAAAAACGAGACCGTCTCGGCACAAGCCGTGGTTTCTGCGCCACAGGGGCTCAAGGGGCTCCATGCCGTGTGTTCCGACCTCTCGGGAAAGGCAGGGAGCATTGAAGCTCGCCACATCGAGCTCTTCTTCGCGCGCTACGTCATGACCGACGAGCTCGACAAAGACGGAGGCGGCGGATGTGGCAACCGCCAGAAGGCCGACTACGACTCTTCGCTCGTGGCCGATCCTCTCTGTCCGCTCCAGAGTCTCAACGTGGAGCCGCAAACCACACGCACCATTTGGTTCAGCCTCCACATTCCCGCCAGCACGGCAGCCGGCACCTATCGCGGCACCATTGAGCTTCGCGATGCTGCCGAGGCCACCCTGGGCATTCTATCGCTACAGGTAGAAGTGGCCAACCGCATGCTGCCCAACCCTTCCGAATGGGCCTTCCACCTCGATTTGTGGCAAAACCCGTATGCCGTGGCCCGATACCACGGCGTGGAGCCCTTCAGCCAGGCACACTTCAGCGCCATGGAACCCGTGATGCGCCGCTATGCTCAGGCCGGAGGCAAGGTGATTACCGCCAGCATAAACCACAAACCGTGGAACGGACAAACGCAAGACCCCTTCGAAAGCATGATTACATGGCTGCGGCGGGCCGACGGCTCGTGGGCCTTCGACTACACCACCTTCGACAAGTGGGTGGAGTTCATGATGCGCATGGGCGTGACTGAGCAAATCAACTGCTACTCTATCATTCCCTGGCGCCTTTCGTTCCAATACTTCGACGGAGCCTCCAACAGCTTCAAGTTTCTAAAGGCCCAGCCCGACTCGCCCGAATACAGAGAGTTTTGGGGCCGCATGCTACGCGACTTCGCCGCCCACCTGAAGGCAAAAGGATGGTTTGAAAAGACCCACATCGCCATCGACGAACGCCCCATGAAAGCCGTGCTGGCAGCACTCGACGTAGTGAAACAGGCCGACCCGGACTTCAAGATAGCCTATGCCGGACACTACCATGAGGAACTGGCCATGCTCATCGATGACTACTGCGTGACCCTGCTCCACGATGAATTCCCCACCGACGTGCTGGCAAAGCGCAAGGCGGCCGGGTTCATCTCCACCTACTACACCTGTTGCTCTGAGCCTCGCCCCAATGGCTTCACCTTTTCGCCGCCGGCCGAAAGCGAATGGTTGGGATGGTATGCCGCACGCGAAAATCTTGACGGATACCTGCGTTGGGCCCTCAACAGCTGGACAACCGCCCCCTTCCAGGACAGCCGGTTTCGCACGTGGGCTGCCGGCGACTGCTACCAGCTCTATCCCGGCCAAACATCGAGCATAAGATTCGAACGCCTGCGCGAAGGCATTCAGGCCTATGAAAAAATCAGGCTTCTGCGGCAGGAATTCCAGCAGCGAAACAACCAAGAAGGCCTGGCAGCCATCAACCGCCTGCTCGAAGCCTTCGACCGATTTGGACTCGACAAAACCTCGGCCGCCGAAGTCGTGGCACGGGCAAAAAAACAACTCAACAACCTCTGAAAAAACACGACAAAGCACCGTTAAGTAGAGAAAAAAAAGAGTTGGCTCAACAATTTAAACTGTTGAGCCAACTCTTTTTTATATCTTTGCGCGAATTATTGAAAACCAAATATCCTCACATGAAACAAAGAAAACTATGGATGCTGGCCGCCATCCTCTGCATTTGCGGCTCCTCAGCGCTGACCTCGTGTTCGGACGACGAACACATCGACGCGCCCGCAGACCCAGTGGAAAACCAGATTCGGCAAATGACACTGCGCCAGAAAGTGGGACAAATGTTCTTCATCCGCCCCGAGTCGCTCGACACCACACTCCACACGTTGGACTACGCCCGAATAAAGCTGCAGGACGTGAACCAAACCATGCAAGATGTCTACGAAAACTATCCCGTAGGCGGTATCATTCTATATGCCCACAACATCAGCAACGAAACCCAGCTTCGTCAGTTTGTTCAGCAAATACGCTCACTCAAGGGCGAGCCCCTGCTGTGCATCGACGAAGAAGGTGGCCGGGTGGCACGTATCGCCAACAACGGGAACTTCGATGTAGAGAAATTTGAATCGATGCAAGCCATTGGGCAAACAGGCAATCCCACATTGGCCTACCATTGCGGCAACACCATAGGAACCTATTTGCACCACTACAACTTCGACATCGACTTCGCTCCCGTGGCCGACGTGAACACCAATCCCGAAAACATCGTCATCGGCGCCCGCGCCTTCAGCACCGAGCCCTACGTGGCCGCCCCCATGGTGACCAGCTATCTGCAAGGACTCCGAGATGCCGGAGTGGAGGGCTGCATTAAGCACTACCCCGGACATGGCGACACCAAGGCCGACTCACACTACGGCTATGCCCAGTCGCTCAAAACATGGGACGAAATACGCAACTGCGAAATGATACCCTTCAGCGCCGGCATACGATGGGGCTGCCAGCTCATCATGACGGCCCACATATCACTGCCAAACGTAACGGGCTCCGAAGTTCCCGCCACCATGTCGAGCCTCATACTCACCGACAAACTGCGCGGCGAAATGGGCTATCAAAACATCATCATAGCCGACGCCATGGAAATGGGAGCCATCACACAGCAATATAACAGCGACGAAGCCGCCATCAAAGGCATTCAGGCCGGACTCGACATCATTCTCAACCCACTCCAGTTCACCCAGACATTCGATGCCGTAGTCAATGCCGTCAACACTGGAATCATCACCGAACAACGCATAGACGAAAGCGTGCGCCGCATACTCAAACTCAAACAAAGCCTGCGACAGCCCACTCCCGCAAGCATCGACACCACCCCACTCCGACAATGGCAGGCAGGAACCACAGTGAGCGAAGAAGCCATCAAAGCCTTTGGCGGCACAGACAAATGCTTTGCAGCCGAACCCATCCCCGACAACGTGTGGCAACGCATGCAAGGAAAAACATTCGTAGAAAACCCACACATTCAACGTAGCGACCTGCGACACATTCGCGCACTGCACTGGGACTACGACCAGAAAATACACATCGGAGAAATGGTTGTAAACCAGCAGATTGCAGACCGCGTAGCACGCATATTCCGTCAGCTATTCGACGCAAAATACCCCATTCAGCGCATGGTGCTGCCCGATGTATATAACGCCGACGACGAAACACAAATGCGCGACAACAACTCAAGCTCATTCTGCTATCGCGCAATAGCCGGAAGCACAAAACTCTCGAAACACGCACGCGGACTGGCCATCGACATCAACACTCTCTATAACCCCTACTACAAAGACCGCACCGACGGAACACGATTCGTGCAGCCGGCCACCGCCACCCATTTTTGCGACCGCACATGGAACTTCCCCTACAAAATCGACGAGCAAGACCTCTGCTACCGACTCTTCACCGAAGCAGGATTTGAATGGGGCGGAACATGGACATCGTGCAAAGACTATCAGCACTTCGAACTCATAGAAGAAGAATAAAAAGACCCATGAAGTGAGAGCCGTCACCTCTAAGCGACGGCACAACTAAACACAAAAATCCCCGTCTGCAAACGCACATACGTTCGCAGACGGGGATTTCCGTTACATCGCCCCAGCATGCTGCCGCATTTATGGCGGCAGCCATCAGGAAAACCCAGAGGGGCTGCCACGCGGCAGCATCCTCCTTATTGGCTTCCTTTGCAATAGAAACTCGCCACGATTTGAAAGCTGGCAAATCATTTTCCCCGTAATTTTCCAAAAATACCTATATTTGCAGCAAACCACAATCCACCTCACAAAAGAATGACAAACACAATCAGAAACACGTATCGGCACATAGCCTCCATGCTGGCAGTATTGGGCGTTTTGGCACTCGCGTCGTGCTCCTCTACTTCTAACCACGAAGCTACTCGAATCGATAGCATAGTCGACTATGTATGGGCTTTCGGTCAGAGTCACCCTAATGGATTCACACTCGACCTTCGCACCATGACGGAACCGACAGAGGGCATTGCTGTGAGCTACGCAGAGGCACAGAACAGCCATTCGCGCGAGCAGCTCCACAAAGTAGTCAAACACGCGCTATGCCACGATGGCTACGTCGGCGGTTGGCTCAACACTGAAAATGGGCTCTACTTTTTCGACAGCACCAAACTCTTTCCCGAGACATCCTTAAAAGAGGCCATTGAATTTGCAAAACTAAATGAGCAGCTATCGTCTTTCATCTTGTCCACACACACCAGCATTCCCACAAATGGCAAGGTGGCCGAGATTGTGGAGCGCGACACCCTGCGAGTAGGCACGACAGGAGACTATCGTCCACTATCATTCCAAGAAGAAGACGGCACGTACTGGGGATTTGGGATAGAAGTAGCCAAGGAAATGGCCCACCGCCTCGGCGTTGAAATCACCTTCGTAAAGACCTCATGGCCCACACTCTCGGCCGACGTAACTGCGCCGGAACAAACTTTCGACATGGCTATGGGCGGAATAACCATTACCGAAGCCCGACGCGCTACCATGCTCATGAGCAAGGGCTATCTGGCTAATGGGAAAACAATACTATGCAGGGCATCCGATTCCGAACGGTACAAATCACTCAGCGACATCAACAAACCAGAAGTCCGCGTAATGGTAAATCCTGGCGGACTTAACGAAAAGTTTGCCCTTGAAAACCTGCCATTCGCCACTCTTATCGTACACCCCAAAAACGAAGAAATTCCCTCGCTTATAGCACAGGGGAGAGCAGACATCATGATTACAGAGATTACGGAAGCTCCCTACTACGTAAAGAACGACTCCACCTTAGCTGCCCCGCTATTGCATACTCCCTTCACTCGGGGCGAAATAGGCGTCTTGATGCGCCAAGGACAAGACGACCTGCTACAAATGGTAAACAACCTCATTCAAGAAATGCAAGCCGACGGCACACTGTCCCAACTGCGCAAAAAATATGGTTTACTGTAGAGCTTCACACAGCACTGACTTGATGATGAACAGCCATATCATGTAGTCCACCGTATTGCCAGTTTTCCTGATACTCACGATATATTCAGCAGCATCATTGATTTCTGTTTCCTATCTTTACACCAACAAAAAAAATATTTAATTAGGGTTTATAAATTAGCGCAATGAAAAGAATCTACCTGCTTACTATTATCTTTTTCATCTCCCTGATGGTCAGAGCCATCAATGTTGAGATTGACGGAATCATGTATAATATTAATGT